>JBDLSU010000479.1:0-3022 GCA_039799405.1 Pseudomonadota bacterium
TGGAGTAGTGAGACATGATGTTGCAAAAATTAAAGCAATTAAAGAATTGGCTACCCGCCGCGCTGGTCGCCGCCACCCTGGGTGCAGGCGTTTGGCAAAACGCGGCGGCCGCCCCCGCGACGGTTATATTTGTCCATGGTTTTATGGGCTTTTGTGAAGATGAAGCGTTGGGCTATAAATACTGGGGTGGTCTGAATGATATTCCGGCCCAGTTGCGTGCGGCTTACCCGGACATGGCCTCGTATTCGGTGTGCGTGGGGCCACTCAGTTCCAATTATGACCGCGCGGTGGAATTGTTCTGGAAAATCAAGGGCGGCTGTATCGATTATGGTGCCAACCACGCCGCCACCCACGGCCATGATCGTTACTTTAAAAATTCCGCCGCTGCCCGCAATACCGCCGACCCGCGCCAATGCCCGAGCGCCAGCAGCACCGTGGTAAAAAACCGTGCCGTGTATCCGGCCTGGGACGAAGCCCACCCGGTGCATATCATCGCGCATAGCCAGGGCGGGCAAACCGCGCGGATGCTGGCGCAATTGCTGTCCAATGGTGGCGTCAGCCCGGAATCGGACAGCAATCTGTTTGCCGGCAATGCGGTGAATGCGCGCTGGATCAAGAGCATCACCACCATTTCCACCCCCAACGATGGCACGACGCTGGTCAACAGCATTACCGACTACGTGCCCTTCGTGCAATCGCTGGCAGCCGGGTTGGCGACTTTTGTCGGTGCCAATCCGCTGCTGACCGATTTTGCCTATGACTTCAAACTGGACCAGTGGGATGTACCGACCAAGAGCAGCAGCGAGAGTTTTTCTGACTATATGTACCGGGTCTTGAACAACAACCCCAAGCGTATTTTCACCGACCGCAATGTGCGTGATATCAGCACCTTTGACTTGTCTCCGGATGGTGCCATGCGTACCAATGACTGGGTCCAGGATCAGGCTGACCATTATTATTTCTCGGTCAGCACCCGCTCCAATACCACCGGCTGGATTTCTGGCTGGGCCTATCCGCGCTGGGATGCCAATCCCTTGATCGGGCTGTTCTGCGGCCCCGGTTTCATGGGTAATTTCAGCAGCAGCGGCGCGCCCGCCATCGATAATTCCTGGCGCGACAGCGATTGCGTGGTACCGACCCGCTCGCAAAAAGCCCCCACCCTGAAGATCAGCCGCACCGCGCCACTGGGCACCAGCTCCAGTGCCCGTGCCACCATCATCAAGGACATCAGCGGCGGTGCTGCGCCACAAAAAGGCGCGTGGAACTGGAAAGGCACACAGGACAGCTTTGATCATCTGGACATCGTCGGCTGGACCCTGGGTTGGTCGTCAACCGACAAACTCAACTGGTACAAAGCCCATATCAACCAGTTGCGCGCCCTGCCCTGAGCCGCGTCCGTCCACAAACCAACTGAGTTGACTCTGAAAATATTTGAAGGAACGATCATGAACAAACAAGTTTTGCTGGGTGCCCTGTGCCTGGCGACGATGGCAGTATTGGCCCCCGCAGCCCAGGCCGCCAACAGCAATCCGGTAATTTTGGTCAACGGCCTGGCCGGGTTTGACCGCGCCGAAGCGCTCGGTTTCAAATACTGGGGCGGCAAGAATGATTTGCAGGCCCAATTGCGCAACGCTTACAGCGGCGCGCAACCGGTGTACACCATTACCGTAGGAGGCTATAGCTCCAACTGGGACCGCGCGCTGGAACTGTATTATCAGATCAAAGGCGGTTGCGTCGATTATGGTGCCACCCACAGCACTAACGCCGGACATGCCCGCACCGGGCGCTGTTATACCGGGGTCTACCCCACCTGGAGCGCCACCAATCCGGTGCATTTGATCGGCCACGGCATGGGTGGGCAAACTGCGCGCATGCTGGCGCAACTGCTGGCTGCCAATGGCGCACCGCGCAATAGCGGCTTGTTTGGCACCACCGCCGTCAGCGCGGCCTGGGTCAAGAGCGTCAGTACCATTGCCAGCCCGAATGATGGCAGCACCTTGCCGGATGTGATCAAAGACAATGTGCCCTATGTGCAAGGTTATATTTCACGCCTGGCGCGGCTGGCGGGTGGACGTAATGATCTGGGCGATATGGTGTATGACTTCCGGCTCGACCAATTCAATATCGCCCAGCGTGCCACTGGCGAGAGTTTTGGCGTGTACTTTGACCGGGTCTTGCGCTCGTCCTGGTGGTATAACACCGGGCCAGACCGCGCCAGCTACGATATGTCGCCCAAGGGCGCAGCCGATATGAACGCCTGGGTCACCACGCTGCCTTCGGTGGTGTATTTCTCCTGGAGCAGCCGTGCTTCGTTAAGAAATGCCGTCAGTGGTTTTCACTACCCGCGTGGTGATACCAATAACTTGCTGAGTCAATTCTGCGGGCCGGATGCGATGGGTAATACCACGCGCAATCAGGCTGGTTTTCCGGTGATTGACAGTAGTTGGTGGGAATCCGATTGCGTGGTGCCCACCCGCAGCCAGAAAGCGCCAACCATCAAGCTCTCTGGCACCAGTTTTATTGCAACTGGCGCGCTGATCAACGATATTTCGGCAGGCGGCACACCGAAAGCTGGACAATGGAACTTCAAAGGCCTGAAAAGCGGAGTGGATCACCTGGATATTCTGGGCTGGGTGCCTAACCCGACATTTGATGCGCTGGCGTTTTACAAGGCCCATATTGATCAGTTGCGCGCGCTGTAATTAGCAAGCTCGCAAACGCGCTTCAGCGTGATCCGGCATTGCCATCTGCATGCATGGCAATCCGGATCGGCGCGCTGATGGCTACACCGGCAGATGGCGCGGGGAGGACTTTGCTGTGCGCCCCGGCATATTCACGGGCCTGACTGTCATCCTGTACGCCGCCATATTCCCTTTCAAAGCGCAACATCACCGCCGGATCAGCAATCGCCAGCGGCACACATGCTGCATCAAATTCAATCGCCGTACCATTTTGCAAGGCCCACGCAGTTTCGCCACTCCCGGCCGACAATTCCACCAGGGACGCAGCCGCTTGCGCGCGG
>JBDLSU010000480.1:0-4696 GCA_039799405.1 Pseudomonadota bacterium
AATACGCTCGGTACTGCCCGTGGCCGCATGCCGGATCACCGGCTCACCGCCCCAGGAACGCAGAATCGGCCCGATAATACGCCCCAGCGGGCCGGTGAACAAACTTTCCTTGCCCAGCCAATGCACCTGAATATTCATGGCCCACTTGGCCAGCATGCCGAGCGGAAAATCCCAGTTGGAGGTATGCGGATATAAAATCAGCACCCCACGCGGGCCGGGAAAGGGCGCAGCGCGCAATTTGAAACCGAACAATTCCAGGCATCGGAACGCCAGACGCTGTTTGATGCTGAGGGGCTCACCCGGATGCAGGGGGTTAGGACGCATGACTACCCTTGGATTAGTTAGGTCAATTGGTAACAGGCAGCGCAAAAAATGCCTGCGTGGTGGCCACGGTTTGCGCCGCCAGATCCTGCGGTTTGATTTGCATGATACGCGATAACGTCGCCAGCACATGCGGCAGGAAGGCCGGTTCGTTGCGATTATTCGCGGGTTTGGGTGACAGATTGGGCGGGGTCAGGAAGGGGGCATCGGTTTCGATCATCAGCCGGTTGAGGGGCAAATGTTTCACCGCCTGGCGCAGCGTATCGCCCCGGCGTTGATCGCACACCCAGCCGGTGATGCCGATGTGGCAGTCCAGATCGAGGTAAGCGCGCATTTCCTCCAGCGTACCGGTAAAACAATGCACCACTGCGCCAGTCAAGTTACTGCGATGGCGTTTCAAAATCGCCAGAAAATCAGCATGGGCATCACGGTCATGCAAAAACACCGGCTTTTTCACCTTGGCCGCCAGTTCCAGTTGCGCTTCAAAGCAATCCAGTTGCTGCTGGCGCGGTGAAAAATTGCGGTTGAAATCCAGCCCACATTCGCCCACTGCCACCACTTGGGGGTGGCGCAGCAAGTCGGCAATCAATTTGGCGGTTTTGTCGTCCCAGTGCTTGGCGTCATGCGGGTGTACGCCAGCGGTGCTGAGTAACAAATCCGGGTAGCGCTGGGTCAGCGCCCAGGCGGCGCGGCTGGCGGCGCTTGAAGTGCCGGTTACGATAATTTTATTCACCCCGGCCTGACGCGAGCGCGCCAGCACGGCGTCCAGATCGTCCTGAAAGCGCGAATTGGTGAGATTGGCCCCGATATCGATCAGGGGTAAGGCAATACTTGTCATGGGTTTTCTCTTGTTTTTAATTAGCCCGCTATCTTATCAGGGCCAAGCAGCGTTGTCAGCCGGGAAGATTAATGTTGTCTGGGGCGCAGCGCCGTTACTATCCGCTTTAGGCGCTGGTGCCACCTGGTGCAGCGCTTGCAGGCGCAGTGGCTGGCAAGGTTTCCAGTAGCAGGGTGATTTCGGCGGCATCATCGTAAGGCAAACGCTCATCCAGCGCCAAACCGACGTCACGCTGGCCGTGGGCCAGTGCCTGCAAAGCGGCCAGCAAGGCTTGCCAGGCTTGGTTGTTGGCATGTTTGGGGTCGGCGGCCAATTTCTGCAGCCAAGTGTGTGCTTGCACCGCCTTGCCGTTTTGCAACAGGGTATGGATGGAGAAACACAAGCGCCCGGCAGTGCTGTAGTTTTCACCACCGGCACGGCGGTAAGCCAAATACAGGCTGCTGGCTTGCTGTTTGGCTTGCTGAAAGGCGGGGGCATTACCTGCGGCGGTTTCTATGTTGGCCAAAATGCCCCAACTTTTCCATGGTTCAGCAGCGAGGCCAAACGGTTCGTGGCAGACAATCGCTTGCTGAATATGCTTGTGTGCGGCGGGTAAATCACCGCGTTTGAGCAAGGTAGCGGCCAAATTACCGTGATGTCGCCCTTCATCTGCTTTGTCACCCAATTCAATGGTTTTATCCAGGGCCTGCTGGTAAAACACCACCGCCTGCTCCGGGCGCTGAAGCTTGGTGTTGTACAAATTCCCCAACTGCCCCAGCGTACTCGCTTGCCCGGCCAAATTGCCCAAGCGCACCTTAATCGCCAATGATTGGCGATAGGCATCTTCTGCCTTGCCTGCATCGCCTGCATCTTCATGCACCATGCCGATTTGGTGCCATGCCGTTGCCACACTGCCCAATTCACCCAAAGCGGCAAACCGGGTGCGCGCTGCTTCATATTCGGCCAAAGCATCTGTGTAGCGTTTTTGCAGCCAATACACGGTAGCAAGCTGGCCTTTGCCAACCGCAACACCACGCGCAGCCCCACGCTGCTCGGCACGCGCAATGGCGG
Organism: Pseudomonadota bacterium; assembly: GCA_039799405.1. GTDB lineage: Bacteria > Pseudomonadota > Gammaproteobacteria > Burkholderiales > Burkholderiaceae_D > CAMBDR01. The sequence continues at coordinate 2,210 of JBDLSU010000480.1, forward strand.
TTTGGTACAAGGCGGCAGCCGCGTCCAATTGACCCATGGCACGCAGACAATCTGCTTGCTCGGTCAGGCACGCAGATGCCATGCCTTCGGCAACCGCTTGGTTTGGCGAGTCTGCACCAAAGCTGGCAGCAACCGAGGTAAACGCTTGTTCCGCCTGTTTCAACAATGGCAGAGCGGCTTGCGCATGCCCTGCCCTGTGCGCAACCCGCCCCAACAAGAAGTACGCCACTGCGCAATCATAATCGGCACCTGCATAAGCCGCGCCCCCAGCCGCCAATGCTTGTTGCAACAAGGCTTGCGCCCCGGCCAATGCCATTTGCATCTGCCCGGCGGCCAATTGTTGCTCAATCCGGGTACGCGCTGCTTCAAAATGCGCAGATTGCCATCCAGCCCCCAACTGCGCCCGCGCTGCATCGCGTACCTGGCCCACGCGTGCTGTCAATTGCGGCTTGCCCAGGTTTTGCAGCAAACCATACAGGCGGGTGACAAGCTCTATCGTTGCCGCCGCATCCCCGGCGCTTTCCACCTGGGCCAGCAGCGCAAACAGGTTGGCCAGTTCCAATACCGTAAGCGTTGCTGCCAGTTCGACGTCTTGACTGCCTTGCTGATCCAGAAATTGCACATAGGCCCACATCGCCCCGCGCCAGTGCTCTACCCATTGTTCGGCCTGTGCTTGCGGCAATTGCTTACCCAACCACGGGCACAGCGCAGGCACCAGGGTCAGATGGTTGTAGGGGTCCAGCGTCGCCAAACCCGTTTGCAACAAGCCGCGCGCCAAATCAGCCACTTCTTCCTCCGGCCAATCGGTCATCGCGCACAACACACCCAAATCCACCGCGCCATGAAACAACCCCAACACGCGCGCCCGTTGCCGGTTCTCCGGCGACAAGCGCGCCAGCGATAGTTCCACACTGGCAAACAAGGATTTTTCGCGCTCGCCCGGATGTTCGCGCTCCATCTTTTTCATCAAGACGCTCAAGTCCGCTTGCGTGCGCGCCACCCCGTGTGCGCGCAGATCGGGCACCAGCAGCGCCAGCGTGCGCGCGTGGCAATGTACCGATGCCGCCAGCGCTTCAATCTGCTCCACCCGCGCCCGCTCGGCCTCACCCGCACCGGCACTGGCCCCACCGATGGCGCTTTCAATCAATGCCACCGCATCTTGCAAATCCATATGCGCCAATTCCAAACGCGCAGCTTGCGCCGCAAACGGCGCTGGCAAGGCTTCGCGGCTGGTGAAAATCACCCGCGTATCGCCCACTGCCAGCAAGCGCTGCGCCAAAGCCAAAATTGCCGCCAGTTCCAAGGCGGCTTGCTCGGCCAAAATGGGGGCGGTGGGTAGCCACGGTGGCGGCAAAATGCTTTCCATATTGTCCAGCACCAGCAAGGTGGCATGCTCGCGCAAGGCGCGCTCAATCGGCTGGCATTGCTCATCCAGGCTGGCATATAGCGCCGCTGAATAGCCCGGCCCCACCAACTGCTGCCCCAGCGCATCGAGCACCGCCATCAGGTTTTGCTGCTGTTCCACCGACACAAAGGCGACTCTTTGCATTTGCTGCGAGCGCAGCAGCCAGCGCGCGCATTCTGCCGCCAGCGTGGTTTTGCCTTCGCCGCCTTGCCCCACAATCACGCAATAAGGCGAGCCTGCCCCCAATAGCCGCCGTTGCAGCGCCAACAGTTCGCGGCTGCGCCCGATAAACCCGGCCTCCGGTGGCGGCGGCGTCGCCCCCAGCCGATGCCGCATCACGGTTTGAAAATCCGCCACCGTTTGCGCCGCTGGCCGGGTGGCAAATAACACCGGGTCTAGCTGTTCCTGGTACAGCACTGGCACAAACCAGTCTTGCAGATGAAAATCCCCCTCACCAAACACCTTGCCGCGCACGGTGTCGGCCGCCAGCTCTTGCTGCGCCAGCAGCATGGCCTGCCCCACGCGCTGGCCGTTTGCCAGCGCGGCATAAAACTTGGCGACAAAGCGGCGTGCGGTTTCCACCAGCACGCTGTGGCTCATCGCCACCACCGAGGCAACGCCGGTTTTGAGCAAGGCAGTGGCGACCGAATCGGTAGCGCTGGCCGCCATGCCGCTTTGGCAGGCTTCCAGAAACACCAGGGGAATCCGGTGTTGGTGCAGCAGTGGCCCGAGTTGATTGGTATGGATCAGTTGATGGCGGCGCTGCTCCCATTGATTGCTGTCTTGCGGGTGTTCAAAACACAGCGCGCCCAGTCCCACCGCGTGGTCATACACGCCATGCCCATCGAAATGCAGTACGTGATAGCCTTGCCCGTCACCCTGGGCGCGCATCAGTTCGGCTTGCAGATTAGCCAGCGTCGGGTTTTGCAAAATGTGGATCTGTACCTGATCGGGCAAGGCTTCTGCCGCTGCCACCAGCGGCAATGCGCCGAGGCGGTGGTCGATGTAGCTGCACCCGTCGTCTTCGGGCCGGGGGCTGACCAGCAAGACCCGGATCGGCAAGGCGTGGCGCAAGGTGGCTT
>JBDLSU010000481.1:0-6121 GCA_039799405.1 Pseudomonadota bacterium
TGCGGTGAAAGTCGCATGCACGGTTCTCAGGGGGCTGGGCGCGAGCAATCGCGTCTGGCTACCCGACACTGGCTCGGTGAGGCTGTTTACAATCCATGGTCATTATTAAATTTATTCGATAAACGGCAATTCAAAGCCTATTGGTGGGAAACTGGCAAACCGTCGTTTTTGCTCAGTCTGTTGAAACGCAAAAAAGTCTTTGTCCCAAGTTTGGCAGCCAGGCATACCGATGATGATTTGCTCGGCAAATTTGATATCGACGACATTTCGCCCGATGCCTTGCTGTTTCAGTCGGGTTATCTGACCATCAAACACGTTGAAGATGCGCAGGGGAGTAACGCATATACGCTCGGCTACCCGAATCTGGAAGTCGAAAAACACTTGAATGCGGGGTTGTTTACCCTCTTGAGCGGTCAAACCGTTGACGTGTTGTCGCCATTGGCAAAAGCGATTGGCAGTCTTGATTGGCACAAAGTGTGCACGCTTTTACATGCGCGTTTTGCTGCGATACCCTACAACTATCACACGCAAAATCCGATGGCGGAAAAGGAAGGGTGGTATGCCAGCGTATTTTTTTCCATGCTCGGCGCGCTCGGGTTTCAAATCGCAGGTGAAGATGTGACCAACCGTGGGCGGATTGATTTGACATTAATCATGCCGCAGGCGATTTGTGTTTTTGAATTCAAGGTTACCAAGGCCATCGAGACAATGGATGCCGATGTTGCATTGGGGCAGATACTGGCACGCGGGTATATGGAAAAATACGCGACAGACGGCAGGCCGGTGTCAGCGATTGGTGTCACGTTTGTACCGGAGAGGCGCAATATCGTCAGCTTTGTGGTACGTGAAGCAGATGGGACGGTCATTGATCTGATGCAGCAATTACAGCAGGCTCCTGACATTGATCTGCCAGAGACTATCGATCAAATGGAAGAAACTGCGCCGAATTTTCCATTCATCCCGGACGCGCAGGGTCAGCCAGCCACTTTATCGCTTGCACAGGTGGAACCAGTTTCATTACTGGGCGAAGATCAATCGTGGGTAGCCCGGCAAAATGTCCCAAGTTACAGCGTGCCAGAACCCGCACTGAAAGTCGATGTTGCTCGCCTGCTTGCCTACGCGCCATCGCATTTATTCGGACGTGCCGGGGAACTTGCGCACCTGCGCGATGCGTGGTCGCGGACAGGGGCAATTGTGCCGTCAGGTCTGCGTAGCACCACGACTACGCAAGCTTCCATCCTAGCGATCATCGCTCTGGGGGGGGAAGGCAAAACTGCGTTGATGTGTAGCTGGATGCAGGAAATGCAAGCGACTGGCTGGCAAGGCGCACAGGCAGTTTTCGCATGGTCGTTTTACAGCCAGGGGTACACGGAAAAAACCACTGCTTCGTCTGATCTTTTCATGACCGCAGCGCTCAATTTTTTTGGTGAAACTGGCCTGGCGAAGAGCCCTGTCAGCGCATATGAAAAAGGCCAATACCTGGCACGCTGCTGTGCGCAGCAACGCACCTTGCTGCTACTTGATGGTCTCGAATCCTTGCAATATGCACCAACCGCACCCAACCGGGGCGAACTCAAAGACCAGGGCATGCTTGGACTATTGCAAGGCTTGGGAGCGCAGGCCAGAACTGGCAAAGGTACACTTTGTGTGCTGACCACCCGCTATGCACTGCTGCAAGTCACCAATTATTGCGAACAAATCTATTTGGCTGGCATGCCCAAAGAAGCCGCCATCGCTATGCTGCGTGAGGCTTGCCCGATTGGTGCGGATAGTGACTATGCGCAAGCGGTGGAAGAAGTTAAAGGCCACGCACTGACGCTGCGTATTCTGGCACAGTATGTGAGAGATGCCCACAATGGCGATATGCGTCAGCGCAATTTGCTTGACTGGCAAGAAGCCGATAGTGAAGAAACCCAAGGCCACGCGTTTCGTACCATGGCGGCCTACCGCACATGGTTGGAGCAAGATTCAACCTCGCATAGCGCCCGCGCTCTGGCCTTGCTGTATGTGCTGGGATTATTTGATCGGCCTGCACAACGGCTTCTTGTTCAAGCCTTGTTGCAAGCGCCAGTTCCGGCAGAGCGCCTGACGGTGTTGCAAGGGTTGCCGGAAAGGGACTGGAATATCTGTATCAATCGGCTGGCAGATGCCGGTTTGCTCAGTCGCAATCCGGCGCAAGGGGTATGGCAAAGCCTGGATGTACATCCCTTGTTACGCGCGTATTTTGCCTGGCACTGGCGCGAACAGGATAAAGCTGGGTTTCAGGCGGCGCATCGCCGATTGTTTGAATTTCTGCAGGCAAATACCAAAGAAGGAACCCAGCCGACCTTGGCCGATTTGTCGCCCTTGTATCAAGCCGTGGCGCACGGGTGTTTGGCGGGGGAAATGCAGGCGGCATTCGACAAGGTGTATTTGGGGCGGATTTTGCGGGGACATGACGCTTACAGCACGCGCAAACTCGGCGCGCATGCACAGAACTTGGCGGCAGTTGCCTGCTTTTTTACGGTGCCATGGCAGCAAGTGGTGCAGTGCTTTTCTGAAGCGGATCAATCCTGGTTGTTGAATGAAGCTGCATCCAGCTTACGGGCACTGGGCCGCTTGCAAGAAGCGGTACAACCAATGCAGGGGGCTTTGGACATGACCGTGGCGCAGCAAAACTGGAACCATGCCGCAAGACAAGCTTCCAACCTGGCCCAACTGCATTTGTTGCTGGGACAAATTGCCGGGGCGTGCAGCAGCGCACAGCAAGGGCTGGATTATGCCGAACAAAGTGGCGATGATTTTTTGCGCATGGTCAATCGCATTACTTTGGCCGATGCAATGCAGCAAGCGGGCCAGACCGCATTAGCCTTATCGCGAATGCAAGAAGCCGAACGCATCCAGGTGGAAAAGCAGCCAGAATACCCGCTGCTGCATTCCGCCCAGGGTTTTCAGTATTGCGAAATTTTGCAGGAAAGCCAAAGCGCCAGCGCACAGCAAGTGGCTGAGCGGGCGCGGCAAACTTTGACGTGGGCGCAAAATCAGGGTCTCTTGCTCGCCATTGCCCTAGAACATTTGACTTTGGCCCGTTGTGCTGTGCAACAAGGCTGGCCCGACGCGCAAACTGAAGCTGGGCAAGCGGTAGCAGGGCTGCGCCAATCGGGCAATAGCGACTATCTGCCACGCGCCTTGCTTACCCGCGCTGCCGTGTATTGCGGCCCCAACACTACCCCACCCAAGCTGCTTGAGGCCATCGCCGATTTGAACGAATCGTTCGACCTGTGCCAACGCGGCCCCATGCCCTTGTTGATGGCTGACACCTTGCTTACCCGGGTGCGCCTGTTCGCGCCGCTGGCCGACACCAAGCCCGGCCAGCCTTACCCTTGGCAATCGCCACAAGCCGATTTGCTGGAAGCGCGCCGCATCATCGACGAATGCGGCTACGAGCGCCGCCGTGCGGAGTTGGAAGAACTGCAAGCGCGCCACAACCCGCATCAGTCAGATGAAAACGGGGCCGGATCATGGAGTTAAGGGCGCTGACCGCTATTCGGCAGTGGATATTGCCGCCCAACCCGCATTAAGCGCTAAACCAGCATCGCCTTCACGCAAACTTCAGCGCATAAATCGGCGGCAAATTCATCCCCACCGTATGCCACACATCCCCGCCATTCTCCGACACCCACAAGCCGCCAGTGGTCGAACCCATCAGCAAAGTTTGCCCATCGCTGGCCACATCCAGCCCATGGCGGTAGATCAAGTCATAGCAATCCTGTTGCGGCAAGCCAGTGCGCAAGCTGCTAAAACTGGCCCCGCCATCGCGGGTGCGGTGTACGGCCAGTGCGGCATCGACCGGAATGCGGCGCTGGTCGGAAACGGCAGGTACAAACCAGGCGCTGTTGGCGTCTTGCGGATGCACTGCCACGGCAAAGCCGAAGTTACTGATTGCCGCGCCGCTGGCGTCAACCGGGCTGACTTCTTGCCAACTGGCGGCACCATCGCTGGAGCGCCAGATGCCGCAGTGGTGCTGGCACCAGTAGTGATCCGGCTGGGCCGCGCACTGGGTGATCAGATGCGGGTCCTGCGTGGCTTCCACTTCGGCCAGTTCCGGCGGCATGTAGTTGGCACGCATGCCACGCGCGCGCGAGACCCAACTGGCCCCACCGTCTTCCGTCAACCAGGCACCGCCGCACGACACGCCCACCAGCACGCGCTGGCTGTTGCGCGGATCGACACAAATCGAATGGATGCCCGGCACCTCGGCCCCGCCACCCATCCACTGCTTGCGCTCGGGCAGGTTCCACAGGCTTTCTACCAGTTGCCACGACGCGCCATGGTCGGCGGAGCGAAACAGGCCGCCGGGCAGGGTGCCAGCCCACAGCACGCCGGGTTGATCGGCACCACCGGTCGCCATGCTCCAGATGGTGTGTAACTTCCATTCGGCTTCGCCTTCGGCCAGCTTGTCCGGTTGCGGCGGGTAAGTTGGCACGGCGATTTCCGTCCAGTCAGTGCTACCGGCATTGCGCCGGTGCAATTTGACGCCGAAGTGACCCAGTTTCAGCGCCGCGTACAGATGGCCGCTGCGCGCATCATGCAGCAGCATGGTGACCGGATCGGCGATGAAGCCGATCATTTGCAAGCGCCAGTCGTGGTGCGCATGACGCGTCAGTTCAAACAGACCCTTGCGGGTGCCAATCAAAGCACGCATATTACCCTCCTGATAAGGCTTGCAAAATGAAGACCCGGGAATCGGGTTGTAAGGCATCATCCAGACGCTGGCTGCTGGCGATGCGCTGGCCGTCGATGAAGATCACCACATTCGGGCGCAAATGGCCCTGGTCGTCGAGGATGTAGCCGCGCAACAGCGGATTATGGGCAAACGCATCATCAAGCGCGGCGCGCAAAACCAGAGCGGCCGAATCGACTTCGGGCACCTCGGTGAAGCGGCGCAATTGTTGGGTGAAGACCAAATGGGGCATGGTGGCGGTGGCAGCAAAATTGAACGGTGCGGGGGATTATAAACCTTGTGCCGGGCTGACGACAGAATAACCGCATCAGAAGAATTCGTGAAAAGTATTTGAAGTGAGTTATCTACATTTGCCATCAAATGCCAGAATTCGAGTTTAATTAGTTAATATTTTGATGGACTACATGTTATACTATTTATTCCGTCCGGAATATTTAGCATAATTTAAAAACACATCATGGAACCCACACACTTTACCCCTGCCACCCCAAACCAACCCGTCCCACTCCCCATCTCCATCCCTATCTCCACCCCGGTTTCCCTCAGTAGCAACAGTCGCTTCAGACTGGTTTGCAGCCTGGCGCTGGCCGCTGGCACCCTGCTACCCGCCACGGTGGCGCAAAGCGCTGCCACTACGCCACCAACCACCAACGCCAGTAGCCAGCAAGTGATCGGCCCGGTGTTGTTCGACCCCAGCCTGTGCCGCCTGCAGCGCGGCGCGCCCTACCAGCAAACGGTCGGCATTACCGGCAGCAATGTCATGGTTAGCTCGGCCGATATCCACGCCTCGCAAGCTGGTTGTCGGGTGCTGGCGCGCGGTGGTGCGGCGATTGATGCCGCCATCGCCGTGCAAGCGGTGCTGGGCGTAGTGGAGCCGTTTGCTTCCGGCCTGGCGGGTGGCAGCGTCATCACCTATTACGACGCCGGTAACAAGCGGGTGCATACCTGGGACGGCCTGGCCAGTGCGCCCGCCAATATCGGGGTAGCAGGCACGACCTCGATTTATCAAATGGCGCAAGCCAGCGATTTGCTGTGCCGCCCCAATCAAACATTGGGCGGCAGCTTGTCAGCGCAACAAGCCAATGTGAATATTTCCGGCCGCGCCACCGGGGTGCCGGGCACGCTCAAGGTGCTGGATAAAGTCCACCAAAGCCATGGCAAACAGCCCTGGAACAGTTTGTGGGACGAGGCGATTGCGCTGGCGCGCGACGGTTTTCCGATGAGCGATTATATGGTTGCCTCGCTGTATAACACGGGCCCTATATTTGACGATGAAAGCGGTGCCCCACTCAATGCCGGTGGCATCAACGCCTGGTGGAATGCCGCGCGGGATCGCTGGGGCGCACTGCGTTGCCAGTATCAGGATATCCGCGCCCGCTATTGCGATTTGAACGACGC
>JBDLSU010000482.1:0-3754 GCA_039799405.1 Pseudomonadota bacterium
ATTTCTGCTGCGTCGTCCATGGTGGCGCTACTGCTGGCGACGGTTTCTTGCACCAGACTCAGAATAACAAACGCCATTGCCTGTTGTGCTGGTGGCATCTGGTTCAATACTTCCTGCAACTGCCCAAGCTGCTGCCCCTTCGTACTTTCAGCAAATTTACTGGCCAGCAAATAATTCATGTCGATGCCCATTTCGGCCAGTTTCAGAAAATATGCGGCTGATGGTTCTGCCATGCCGCGTTCATACTGACCTTGCGAACTCAGGCTTACCCCGGCCCTTTCAGCGAATACTTCCTGCGTCAAGCCCATTGCTTTTCGCACGGCTTTTAATCGTTCATTGAAATCTGTCATATCGCCTTTTCCCTGTGTATTACGGTTGCCACCCGAAGCACGATTTTAACAGGCGTATTCATCAGACTGAAATGAAACGCACAACCATGTTGGCATGTGCATTTAACCGAAAAAACACCTCAAGTCTTTGCCGGTGGGCCGATCAGTGCCCCCTTTACCGCCACCTCCACAATACTTTTGCCTGCTTGGCTCATGCCCAAAAATTGGCGAAACACGCGGGCGGCGCGCCAAATTTCTGCAGCATCGTCTTGCGTAGCAGCACTGCTGACAACTGTTTCTTGCACCAGACTCAAAATGACAAAGCCCATCGCCTGTTGTGCCGGTGGCATCTGGCTTAACACTGCTTGCAATTCGCCAAACTGTTGGCCTTCCGGACTGGTTGAAAATTTGCTGGCTAGCAAAAAGTTCATGTCGATGCCCATTTCCGCCAGTTTTAGAAAATAGGCAGCGGATGGTTCAGCCATGCCACGTTCATATTGCCCTTGCGAACTCAGGCTTACTTCTGCCATGTCACCAAACGCCTCCTGGGATAAACCCATACCCTTGCGCACTGCTCTTAATCGTTCATTGAAAGTTGTCATTTTGTGTAAATTCTGTTTTCTGGAAAATGTACCTGTTACCGACATTTGGGGGAGGCCAGCAGCAAGCCAAAGTTCAACTTACGCAATTATGAATGGGTAGTATTCTGCGCATTTTTAGTTTACATGTTTTGAATGCTGTGCTATTGTATTCACTATGCTTGCCACGCTACCATCATAGCCAAAGGCATAACAGTATCACACCAGATCTGGTGATTTGGCGGTATCTGCACGCCTGTATAAAAAATAGGACTGCCCCCCACCGATTTCATTTTTTAGTGCCGGGTGAATTGCTTGGTGTGACAATTTAGCCTCGGCTTAATACTTATGAGAAATGATTATGTTTAGTTTTTCGCTTAACCATAGAAATCTTTCCTTGGGAATTATGCTGTTCCTATGCACAACCCTGCTGGCGCTGCCAATCATGGCAAGTGCGACAACGCGGCAGCACCTGAACCACGCCAGCAACGCCTTGACCGACCAAGCCACCCCATGGCAATTACCCCATCGCTATTTTAAAGCCCAAGGCCAGCAATTACTTATCGTCGCCACCCGGCCCCGCATGCAACCGCATGCCCCACAAATTGAAGCAGTGGAAGGTTTGCGCTTTCTGTTCAAACCAACTCAGGAATTCACTGAAGCCCGCGCTTGGCCGCTCACCAAGAAACCGGCTTCCAGCTTGCCATCCGACACCCGGCACCTGAGCCAACAAATCCTTGCCGCAATGGGTAAAGGGGAGCGGGTTTTCGTGATCTGTGACGAACGCCATTTTGCCGCCATGACCCAAGCGATTGAGCAAGGCTTACCTCCCACGCTTGAAGTAACTTCATCGATTGAATAACCACCATGAACGCCATTGAATCGAAGAGTTTGCTCACCTTGCGCGCATTGCGCCGCTGGTACGATAGCTGGATGGGCAAAGCCGCACCAAATCCAGCACGCCCGGCCAGCGCACCAGTAGTGGCCCCCGTTGCAATCGAGCCAGAATGCGCGCCCGCACTTGGTCGTGCTGCTGCAATGCAAACCAAAACGGATGCACGCAGCAACGCCCAACGCTGGTATGACATGCAACCCAAACCCTGCACGATTGTCGCTTATACCGACCAAACCACAGCCCAACCGGTGCTCTTGCATGCACTGACCAGTAGCGCGATACAAGAACTGTTCGCCGGGCCAAGCTTTAACACGCCGGGCACCGAATGGGAAATAGTCAACCCGCATCGCCTGGCGCGCAAGGGTTCTGAACTTGTTGCATTGCTTGCCGATCAGGAATTTTGCCTGAAGCAATTTGAAGCCTTGCTGACCACCCGTTTTTATATCGGTGATGATTTGATCAAGCTCTATGACCGATGCCGTCATCACTGTTCCACGGCTTTCCCGGATGCAGAAGACGCGCCGGATATCAGCACAGAACAAAGGCAGCAGGCACTGGTGCAATTGCGCACTGCACTGGTGGAATCTGCTGGCACCTTGCAATCGTTGGCTGCACTGGATGAATCCTTGCTTGCCGCCTGCCAAATGCTGGGTGTGCCGTTGCCGGATCAGGCTATCAGGCCACGCCAACCTACCACGCTTGCGCAGGCGGCGTGATGTGAACCGTTGTCTCCTCTTATGTCGGCAATGATTTGTTGCCGTTGACATGGGATTTTATGCAGGTGTTTCGAACCAGGGTGTCATGTCCCGTCCAGCCGATTCACCTGCTTTTTTTTGCCTGCATTCACCTGATTTTTATTGGCTTTATGAATCTCGAAGCGACTCAAGCACTTAAACTGGCCTACAACTTGTTGCCCTATGCCGAATCATCGTATTCACTGGGTAAGCTGCTTTGCACGCTGGTCTACCTCAAAGCTTGGTCAGACAGCTACCTGACCCAAAGCATCATCCTGCAAGTCCAGGGGCAAAGCCCGGATCAAATTGCCGCTACCTTGGCGCAACGCGGTTTTCTGGTGATGCAAGCGGCATCCAGTTTCAGCGCCTGCCAAGCCACTACCCCGGACAAGACTTCCGCTGCGATCACCGATGCCTTGCGCCAGTTGGTACACGACAATCCGCACATGGTGAACGCCTTGGAACCGCTTTACTTTGGCTTTCTCAATGGCTTGTACCGTACCCTGAATGCTGATCCGGCCAGCTTAAGCCGGGTCGTGAGTGCAATCAATGGCGTGAGTTTTGAGAATCCAGTGCCATCGATGGCAAGCGGTGCGGAATTTACCGATGTCATTGCAACGGTTAGCTGCTATGACAATCCCAACGCATGGGATGCTGCGCCGCTTATTGCCAGCTTGCTGGCACCCAAGCCGAATGAAATGGCGGTTGATCTGTCTTGTGGTCAAGGGCATTTGTTGTGGGCACTGGCAGCAGAACTGGCGCGTACCCAGCCTGATGCGCGCCTGACCGTGCTTGGCATGGAAGATAATGTCCATCAATGGCGTATCGCCAAACTGCTGTTTTCCCTGTCGGGTTTGTTGGATGCCACGCTGTTGCAATATAACGCTTTGCGCGCTACCTGCTTTCCTGAAAAGGAAGCTAGCCAAGCATTGCCGCTTGGTCGTGCTGAAATGGTGGTGCTGGCGCTACCAGCGCAAGCCAGTTCCTGGCACCACGAACTGGCACATCAGGCCGGTGCAGGTTATTTCCCGGCAAGGCCACCGGGGGATAGGTGCCTGGCCCTGATCTGGCTATCACTGACAGCATTGCAGCACGACACGGGCCGCTTGGCTGTGCTTACACCCTTAAAGTTATTGTCAGGCCATGAAGGCTATGCGCTGCGCAAACATTTGGTGGACATGAATCTGTTGGATGCGGTGATATCGATCCCCGGTATTG
>JBDLSU010000483.1:0-3202 GCA_039799405.1 Pseudomonadota bacterium
ACAAGGAAATGCCGTATGTGAAAAACATTACCGCGCATTACCGTCTGTTGCTGGATGAAATCCTGACCCGCCGCCCGGAATATGCGCGCGCCGCCAGCGGACGTAGCACTATCGCGTTTACCCCGAATGTCGATAAAACCTTCCATCGCGGCCATACCGATTATTTTGCCAACGGTCGTGGTGATCAAATCGCCGCCTTTGATTCGCCCAAATTTGTCGGCTTGCACCTGGGTTACATCACAAAAATTGGTGCGGAATGGATCGAAATCGAAGCCGACGAGCCACTCGCCAATGGCGATGGCCTCAATTACATGCACAAGCGTGAAGTGTTTGGCATTCAGGTCAATACCGCCACCCAAAAAGGCAATGTCTGGCGCGTGTTTCCGAATGAAGCCATCAAGCTGATGCCGGGCTTGCAGGTCGGGCTGGCAGTGAACCGTAATCGCGATCATCGCTGGGAATCGGCTTTGAGCAAAAAATCGGCCGAGCGCAAGGTGGCACTGGATATTACGCTGCTTGAAAACGCCAGCGGCGGTTTGCTACTTAACTTGCGCGATGAAGACGGTATCGAATCGCAAACCGAAGCCATGCTGTCGTTCCAGGCGGCCAGTTCGCCAGAGCAAGCACAACAAGGTTTGCAGCAGAATTTATCCAAGCTCGGTGCCACCATGTTTTTGGCGCAAACCATCCAGATCAATTTGCCGCGCCCCTGGTTTGTCGCCGCCAGCAGCATCAATGCATTGCGACGCGAAGCAATTGAACGCCACGAAGCGGCACGTCTGGCAGCTTACCAGCGCCCACTACGCAAGGCAGCCGTCGAGCCACCGGTCATCTACCCGGAAACCAATCTGAGCTATCTGGCGAATGTGTATAACCACAAAGCGCGCGCGTTTTACCACAAGCACGGGGTGGAGTTGATCGCCGCCGCCTATGAAGCGCATGAAGAAGCGGGTGAAGTGTCGTTGATGATCACCAAGCACTGCCTGCGCTTTTCCTTCAATTTATGCCCCAAACAAGCCAAAGGCGTGACCGGCGTGCAGGGGCAGGTGAAAGCCGAGCCGATGACGCTGGTCAATGGCGGCGAAAAGTACACCCTGAAGTTTGATTGCAAACCGTGCGAAATGCATGTGATGGGCAAGGCCAAGAAATCGATTTTGCAATCGGCACCACCGGTGAGTGAAATGGTGGGGGTGAAGCCGTTGGTGTTTCACAAGACCCGGCCAGCGCACTGATTGTTTATGTTTGAGGTAATGGAGCCAATCTGTAGGCAGGTTTGCTGGAGTGGTGGAAGTTGACGGGTGTTCTGCCAGAATTGTCTGATATGCCTGCTTGAATGTTGGCAATCTTTGATAGCTTGGGATTGGTGGGGGGCGTGGCGCTTGAAAACAGGACGAAATCAATTTGACCAATCAGATCGCTTACTGGTTTGTTCATTTCGGCTTCAATCAGGTCTACCAGTTTGCCCAGCAAAAAGTCGATGACGCGTTTGGCCGCGCGTAGTTGCCTTAGATTATTTCCTGTATTGCTGCTCTTCATGTTGACGGCCCAAACATGAATGGGTTCTTTATTTTTGATTCGATAGAAAACGATAAAGTCACACATGCTGCGGTTGCCGGGCATGTCTGCCAAAATTGCGGCATAGCATTCATTAAGCTGGCCGTTGGTGGCAATGATCTGATCAAATTTGAAGGCCACCACTTCTTCAACGTCGCGTACAAAGAGTTTAACCTCCCTCAAGGTGCCGGGGCGGTTGGCGTTTTCTGGTTCGTCCAGTATCAGATATTTGTCGCTCTTGTAGCCAGCAGCATATTGGTGGTTGACGATTTCGACCAGCCGGGCGAATCTGCTTCTTTCAGCCGTCATTCCTCGCCCTCCAGCATGATTTCTGCGGCGATTTGGTTTTGCCGGGCTATTTCGTCGTCAATGGTGGGGACGGTAAAACCATCTTCTCCCACTTCGATCTGCTGGGGATAGCCGTCCGGATTGAAATGTACGACCGACACATGCTGCGGTTGCATGAGTTCAGTGTCACGGTAACCGTGGCGGTTTTTGACATCGCTTAGTCCGGGTTTATTCAGCAAGATCAGATTGTTGATTTCGCGGATGATGTAATCAGAATGGGTACTGATGATGATATCCAGGCCAGCGTTGCTCAACTCGCATAAAAACCGGGCCAGTTTGCTTTGGTTTTCTGGATGTAGATTGAGTTCGGGTTCGTCAATGATCAATACATCCCTTGGTCGGGATTGGTGCCGTAAGTAAAATACCAGACTGGCCAGGGATTTAATAATCGAGGCACTCATTTCGATGACTAACGATTGCTTGGAACCATCCGGTTGAAAATTGACGATACCTGTTTCGCTTATCTGAACCTTGCCACCAAGGATGGTTTTTTCAAGTTTGTTGGCAAGCTCTGTGAATGCGCCAGTGGCTTTTACCTGATTTCTCAATTCTGCGGCTGCCTGCAGGCTTGCATTAATGGGACTGGAATAGCGTCTGGCCCGACCTAAAATAACTTCGCTATAGCCGGATGCATTTTGCTGTGCGTCGGCAAGATCGAGCATGTCATTGACCAAACCGCTACGGCTGGCCAAAATTTCACTACTAAATAGTTCGATTGCTGCTCGTTCTGCAGTGAGTGCCATGGCACGCGGCGTAAACGCAAAAGCGTAAATTGACGCTATCTCCCGATTAATCGCATCGAGTGACTCAGCCAAATCTGTTGTGTTAGGGGTAATTTCAGAGGGAAGTAAAACCTCCAGCGAACTTCCTGCTGTGGTGGTATAGGTTCTTAGGCCCAGATTGAATGCTTTGGCTGGAATGCGGGCTTGGTCAGGTAAGCTTGAGACCGTAATGCAATCGCCCGAGAAAAAATCTCGCGGAGCTGCAAAGTCCTTGGCTATCGATTGATTTAACTGGGAGGAATACCGTACCAAATTTTCGGTGCTATTGATGATCGCAGAAAGATTGAGAGTCAATCGGCCAGACAAATTCGCTTCATCAAGTTGTGCTTGGGAAATCCATTCCAATTTCCAGCGCTCCATATTCTGCAACGCACTATACACAGCATAAGCTGCATAGCCCAAGTTTAACAACCTAAAAAATATTCTGATAATAATCAACGACTTGCATCGCAAAAAATTCTAAAGAGGCACAACAAGCTCGTAAAATGGATCTATGCGATCATTTTCTTCGTTCCTCC
>JBDLSU010000484.1:0-3927 GCA_039799405.1 Pseudomonadota bacterium
GCAATAAATAGCACCGGGCCAGCCAGCCCGGTCGGGATCTGGCTGGCCAGATCCTGATGAATCGCCTGCATGGCCTGTGGCCGCACCGGCCAATGTTTGCCCAACACCCGCGAGACAAACAAAAAACCGCGCTTGGCATTGGCGCGGGCCGCAAACCCGAGCAGCGTATCGGGTGGCTGGCGCGCATGCTCTACCGTCACGTGCAAATGCCCGGTTGGCAGTGGCACCTGCCAGGTGAAGGGAGCATCCGGCCGGATCAATCGATTATTTGCCCCATCCGTCATGCCAGCACCACCGCTTGCGACCATTCCGAGACCCGAATCCCATTGCGCACTGCGCCAATCTCAAGGCCGGCAAAGCCACGATCAAAACCACGCAAAGCCAGCCACGGCAAATTGGGGCCGGCCATACAGGCCATGGCGATACCGCCGGACATGCGCGGATTAATTTCCAGCAAGCCAATGCCATGGCTGCCCTCACGAAACTGCGCATTAAAATTGCCATTGAGCTGATAATCTTTTGCCAGTTTGCTGCAGGCTTGCATAATGTCATCCGGCATTTCAATCAACTGCCCGTGCCCGGCCACCATGGGTTTTTTACGTGACACTGCAACCACCAAACGGCCTTTATCGGCCACACAATCCACACTGTATTCATGCCCGTGCAAGTATTGCATCAATAACATGGTGCGAAATTCCGGAAGTTGCTGCAGCCCCCGGCGCAAATCCTGGTAGCCCACATGGTATTGCACGCCCTGCATCAACAACTGGGCACTATCACGGGTTTCATCAATCACGGCAAAACCCAGGCCATACACCGAACTGGCAGGTTTGACACACAATCTATCGTGCAGTGGTCGCAATTGCTGCCAGGCGTCATCAAATTGTTCGATATTTTCTACGACCCGGAATTGGGCCGGTGGTGTCATCGGCAATTCGACATTTTGGTAAAAGCGGGCCTTATCATGCAATAAGGCCAACACGTCCGCACTGGCGACCGATAAAACGCGCGTACCCTGTGCCTCAAACAAGGCATGGTGATCACTGATCAGCACCGCATGCTTGCCCGGCACAAAAATCGCAATCTGGTTGTCGCGGCAAAAATCCAGGCAAAACTGCAGATAATCCGGCCCACTCAAGCCTCGCGGCTCCAGCCGGTATTGGTGCGCCGCCACCGAAGCGAGCGCCATCGGGTAAGTATGGCTGCACCATAATTCATAATCGCCACTTTGATCGGCCTGGCGAATCAAATACAGGGCAGCGGTAATCGAAGAAAAAGCCTTATTAAACCAAATACGTTGCATGTGCGAAAAAATTCTCAAAAAATGGTGGCACTAACAATACAAAAAGAGCGTCTTAATGTAACGATTCATAAACTTCTGGCCCATCCTGAGCACATTGTTTATGGTGGCGCAACAATAGCAAGGCCTCTGTGCAGCGTCAAGCTAATTTGTGCTTGCCACATGAATTACAGTCTGATGAAATTAAGGCACAAACCATTTGCTTGAGCGGCAAGGTGCCGAAACCACCGATCCAACCGTATCTTCCAGATTTGGGATCCCGCCCGCAAGCTGTCTTTACCTAAGATTCACGATTACCCGCAACACAATCCCACAAAATGATAAACTTCGCCCTTCCTGCCCCAATTTAGTCAACGCTACCCTACCCCATGGAATTGCTCTTCACCGGCACCTCATCCGGCGCGCCCACCAAAACCCGCAATGTAACGGGTCTGGCGCTCAAAATGTCGCATGGCAAATCGTGGTATCTGGTCGATTGTGGCGAAGGCACCCAGCATCGCATCTTGCATCTGCCGCTGTCGCTGGCAACCCTGAAAGCGATTTTTATTACCCATGTGCATGGTGACCACTGCTATGGCTTACCCGGTCTGCTGGGCGCGGCCTCACTCAATGGCCGCCGTGCGCCGCTGCAAATTATTGGTCCGCCGGAAATTGAAGCATGGCTCAACGCCACCCGCAGCCTGACGCAATTGCACCTGACCTTTGATCTCAACTTTACCCCGGTGGCAGATGGCGAAATTTGCTGGCAAGATCAAAACCTGGCGGTGCAGGCGCTACCCTTGTCGCACCGCGCCACTTGCCACGCCTATGCCTTTACCGAACAAAACATCGAACCCCGGCTGGATCTGACCAAGTTGCAAACCGCTGGCATTGCGCCCGGCCCGTTTTGTGGGCTACTGCGGCAGGGCCAGAACGTCACGCTGGCCGATGGCCGCACTCTGCTGGCGCAAGACTTTTTACTGCCCCCGGCAGCGCCGCGCAAAGTGATTATTGGCGGTGATAACGACAACCCCGGCTTGCTGCTGGAAGCGGCGCAAGATGCCCAGGTGCTGGTACACGAAGCCACTTACACCGAAGCCATGGCGTTAAAAGTTGGCCCCGGGCCGCGCCACAGCCATGCACGCGCCGTCGCGCAGATGGCGCAGCAGGCTGGTTTGCCGAATCTGATTTTGACCCACTTTAGCGCGCGCTATCAGGACATGACCAATTACCCGCCATCCATTAAAGATATTGCCGATGAAGCCGCCGCCAGCTACCAGGGTCATTTGTTTTTGGCGCGCGACTTCGACCACTTCCAGTTGGATAGCCACGACCACCTGACCCAGTTGGCCCGCAGCACGCCCCAGGCGTCACTCTGACACCCACCCACGGACTTGACCATGTTAATCAAACGCAAATCCATCGAACACAGTAAATCCACCATGCGCAAGCCCAAATATGCCCCGGTGACCATTTCCGAACAAGATGGCGTGCGCTATCTGCACTTTGGCACTGAATGGGTGCAAGGCGCGATGCGGCTGCGCAAGCCGGACTGGCTGGAACTGGAATACGCGCAGCAAATGATGGCATGGATGTTGTTTCTGCAAAACCCGCAACAGATTGTGCAACTGGGCCTGGGCACCGGCGCACTGACCAAATTTTGCTATCACACGTTTCCGGCGGCCAGTGTGCGGGCGGTTGAACTTAATCCCTCGGTGATAACGATTGCTGCCGCCATGTTCAAAATGCCGCCCGACGACGCCCGCCTGCAGGTGCTGGAAATGGACGCCTGGGATTTTG
Source organism: Pseudomonadota bacterium (assembly GCA_039799405.1). GTDB lineage: Bacteria > Pseudomonadota > Gammaproteobacteria > Burkholderiales > Burkholderiaceae_D > CAMBDR01. The sequence continues at coordinate 3,080 of JBDLSU010000484.1, forward strand.
TGACTGATCCGGCCAATCTGGAAACGCTGGATGTGTTGCAAAGCGATTTATACGACGCCACGGCACGCGGCCCGGTGCTGGACAGCGCCGAGTTTTACCAGGCCTGCTGCGCCTGCTTGACGCCGGATGGCATGATGACGGTGAATTTGTTTGGCGACCACCCCAGCTATGCCAAAAATATCAAGGCCATGAAATTTGCCTTTGCCGAGGTGTTATGCTTGCCGGAAGTGCATGATGGCAACGTGGTGGCGCTGGCGTTCAAACAAAAACCGCAACTGGATTTTGCACTGTTGGAACAACGCGCCAAAGAAATCAAACTTCAGACCAAATTACCTGCCCTTTCCTGGGTAAAGGGTTTGCAAGGAGTGAAATAAGCGCGCTTTCATGCGACACTGCTTACACCCCCACATTACCACCCGTCCGGCCGGAGCACTATGAGCAATCACCCGCACAAATTGAATATGCAACTGATTTTTACCTGGTTGCTGGCCGATGGCATCGTCGAAAAAGACGCGGTGAAAGCCTTGTTCGCGCAAGCCCAGGGGATTTTGAAAAATGCACCGGAAGGCACCCATCCGTTGACGGCCGTGGCGCAATGCAAAATCACTTCGCTGAAACCGCCCAACCGCTTGCTGACGCTGGACTGGTTGACCGAATGGCTGGCCGGTCATGCGCAACTGTCTTTTCTGCGCATCGACCCGCTGAAAATCGACTTTACCAAGGTGGCCGATGTGATGTCGGCGGTGTATGCCACCCGCTTTAATATTTTGCCAGTGGAATTGACCCCAACCGAACTGGTGATCGCCACCGCCGACCCGTATACCACCCACTGGCAGCCGGAGATTGAA
>JBDLSU010000485.1:0-3315 GCA_039799405.1 Pseudomonadota bacterium
CCCCCAAGGCCTGAGCCTGTTAAGGGAGGGCGATTACCTGTCGCCACACTTGCACCATCTGCAAAGATTATTGAATTTTTAAAAGGTCAAGAGGCGTATGTTTTGGAACCTTATCACGATAGTAAGACTCTCTGCACTATCGGCTTCGGCCACTTGATAGACGGGGAATTCTCTTGCCCTGATCTTAGGGCAGCCGGTAATGCTAAGATTTTAGAATTCGACAAAGGCATTACTCTGGAAAAAGCAGAGGCGTTGATGGTCGAGGATCTTAAAAGAACAGAAAAGACCCTTCAAAGACAGATAAAGGTGCCATTGTATCAATGCGAATATGATGCGTTATTCAGCTTGATATATAATTGCGGCGGAATAGCCCACTTTCCTAAGCTCTATACGGCTATAACTAATGCGAAGTATGACGAATGTGTCACGCATTTTGCTGATATTACCAAGGGTGGTAAGGGCTTGCCTGAAAGGAGGCAGGCTGAAATGGAGATATTCCGGCATGCTGTTTATAAAATGAAACCAATTGTTCGAGTAAAAAAACCAAAAGTATAGATGGGAATAATTTAAATGGGAAAATTTATTATTGGCTTTGTCATTTCATATTCATTGTTTTTCACGAAAAGTTATGCTGACGAATTGTCTGGAACCTGGAAATTTGAAAAAGAGGCATGGTACGGTGTGCCAGTAGCAACACCATTGGATCAAGCCGTCATCCAGATTGTGGATGGTCACTTTCTATTGAAGAATGGGTGTGTGGCCACTGTCCAAAAATCCAAAAAAAATACTGAAGGCTATTGGTCAGGTGCAAAAGGGGGGCCGGATCGAAAGCAGACTTTGAAATATGTGCAAGATAAATTTGGTATTGATTTGGAGAAAGTGAAAGCGGAATATCGTGTTTCGTCTTCAAAGGAACTTTGTGCCGATCCTTTTTATTTTTTATATGTTTTTGAGGATAAATTAATTAATGGCATTGGTGCGGGGGAGTTTTATAGTTTTACCCGCTCAGACGGCGAGACAAAGAAACCGCTTCCGTCAAACGTGAACCTGTATGGTAGAAATTTAAGTCATTTGCCATTTAATTTGAAGAGTTTTTACGATTTTTGTATTGATGCTGAACATAAATTGGATATAGGGAAATGTACGCCGGTTTATGCACCTTACTGGGCTAAATCGACTGATCCAGACCCGTTAGCTAAGGCAATTGGCACGCATGACTACAACAAATATCTTGGAACCTATGCAGGCCGTGGATACGAGAATCCGTTTGCGTATGATTTGAAGCCATTTTTTGTGATTCTTCCACCATTGAATGATGTGCTTATTGTTCATGTCAGTGACCGTGAACAAGGCGAAAAATTTGGTCGAGACGGAATTCACCCTGTTTATATAACGATTAAAAACCTTAAAGTGGTAGACCAAATCGATGCGGAGTGCAATATTAGTAAAGACTATTTTTGTATTAATGACGAGGGGAAAAAGCAATACCAGTTATTGCCATCAGGGAAGTTTAAGAAGCTAAATTAACGCGAATGAAAAACACGCCGTGGCAACCCACTTTGATGAGATATCAAATCAAAGTCGTTGTTCTGATTTCCATAACGTCTGCAAATTGTCAGCAGCCTCCGGGCGCGCTGGCTTAACTTGTCCGAATAGCAAAGAAGAAGTGGATGCGGGCTTGTTAAATTGGTCGCGCCGTGGCCCCTCGGCGCTCAAAACATACAACAACATCCTGGCGCAAACGATTGCCGCCGAAAACGCATTGGCGCAGTATTACCAACGTGATTTTAAAATGTCGGCAGGAGAGGCAAAAACCACGGCTGCAACGGTTCTGGAAACTGGCCGGCGCACTTATTTCGTGTTTCATAAGGGGCATTGATTGGGGCGCGGGTTTTAGTGACCCGGACAATCAGCGGTATGCGGTGCGCACTGTGCTATGCTGTGCATCCCGCCACCTGATACTGTATGCATCATGAGTATTTTTCAATGGGCCATTCTGGCCCTGCTGTGCTTGCTGCAATTGGTTTTGTTAATCGCCTTGCTCTGGCGCAGCCGTGGCGCGGTGGGCGCATCGCCGGACTTGCTGCAACCATTGCTGCAACAGTTGCAGCAGCAAATTCAGCAACCTCTGCTGCAAATCAGCCAAAGCCAGCAAACCCAACAGCAGCTTTATAGTGAACTGGCGCACCAGTTGCGCGAGGATGCGAAAGCGGGGCGCATGGAGCTGGCGAATCATTTTGCCCAGGTGCAGCAAACCCAAACCACCCAAATGCAAGGCATTGCCGCAAGCCAGCAAGCTGGTTTCAAGCTGGCACGCGATGAATTGGCGGCGGCTTTGCAGCGTTTTAGCCAGGCCAATGCGCAGAGCTTGAGCGAGATACGCGCCACGCTGGAGCAAAAGATCAGCCAATTGCAGGCAGACAATGGCCAGCGACTGGAGCAAATGCGCCAGACCGTGGATGAAAAACTGCATGCCACGCTGGAACAGCGACTGGGCGAATCGTTCAAGCTGGTATCGGAACGGCTGGAAAAAGTGCATCAGGGGCTGGGTGAAATGCAACAACTGGCACTCGGGGTGGGGGATTTGAAGCGGGTGTTGACCAATGTTAAAACCCGTGGCACCTGGGGCGAAGTGCAGTTGGCGATGTTGTTGGAACAATTGCTCACGGCCGATCAATACGCGGCCAATGTGGAAACCATACCGGGTAGTAATGCGCGGGTCGAATTCGCCATCAAATTGCCGGGCGCGGGTAATGGGCCGATGTGGTTGCCGATTGATGCCAAATTTCCCAAGGAACAATATGAAAGGCTGGTGCAGGCGGCGGAGGTGGCCGATGCTGATGCGGTGGCGCTGGCCGGACGCGAGCTGGAGCGGGCTGTGCGGCTGGAAGCCAAAACCATTGCTGAAAAATATCTGTCGCCACCACTGACCACCGATTTTGCCATCCTGTTTTTGCCAACCGAAGGCTTGTATGCGGAAGTAATGCGCCGCCCCGGCTTGGCCGATGCGGTGCAGCGTGAGTGCCGGGTCTCGATTGCCGGGCCTTCGACCTTGTTGGCGATGTTGAATAGCTTGCAAATGGGCTTTCGCACGCTGGCACTGGAAAAGCGTTCTAGCGAAGTCTGGCAGGTGCTGGGCGCGGTGAAAACTGAGTTCGGCAAGTTTGGTGATGTGCTGGCCAAGGTCAAGGCGCAGACCCAGACGGTACTCAACACGCTGGACAGCGCCGAGACCCGCAGCCGCGCCATGGGGCGTGCGCTGAAGCAAGTGGAGGCGTTGCCCGAAGCGCAAGCGCAAATACTGATTGCCTCTGA
>JBDLSU010000486.1:0-5562 GCA_039799405.1 Pseudomonadota bacterium
AATCGTTCAACTGGTTAATTTGCGCCACCCGCAAATAATAGGCGGCATCGCCATAGATTTCTTTTGACAGCAGCGGCAAGGTGTCACCACTTTTGACGATGCGCGAATGGGTCAGGTCGGGCGAGCTTTTATTTTCCTTGGCCAGGCGCTTCTTGATTTCTTCGTCGGCAATCAGGCGGATATCCAGTTCGGCGCGCAAGGGCGAGCCATCGCGGTCGAAACTGGTGTAAGAGACATCGACACTGGCCATGCGGCAGGCAAAAATCAGGCCGCCATCTTCCTTGCCACCCCATTCCGCAATCAGATAATTGGGTTCATGGGTCTTGCCGTTCATGCGGAAGGTCAGGTCGAGAAAGTTCTTGACCCGTTCCGAAACGGTTTTCCGGCCAAATCCCATAATGCCCATTTCATCAACACCGTTACCGTCGATGATCAGTTTCAGATTCAGTAGCTTGGGCCTGCTGCGGGTGTATTTGACCGGACGGCTGCTGCTGTTCAAGCCCTGGTTTTTGCTGTACTCGATTTCATACTTTTGCGAAAAGGTCTCGGGATTGAACATCGCCTCAAACGTGCCAATCGGCGGGGTCGAGCGGCTTTGCTTGGCATAAGCCCTGATGGTGAGTTTCTTCAACTTCATTTTGCTCAGCAGCGACATTTAGCGTTCCCCCTTCTTTTTCAGAATGAGCATGACCTGCCGCACGCACTCGGCCACAATCGCTGAAGTATCCGGTTGTCCGGATTGGCCTGGGCCATCATCATCGTCGTCCTCATCGTCATCGTCATCATTCAGGGTGGTAATGGCCCTGATCACAAGTTCCCGGATTTCAACTGGCATGGCTTAAATCCTCATCACTTGCATACGCTGATAGCTCAGCTCCATGCGCTCGATCACCACCGAATTGGCAGTGGCGTCAAGATCGGAGACACTCCACTTGACCGGATAGGCCTTCATGAACAACCAGCCCGCCAGCGGAATACTGCTGGCGTCGAGCAAGGTGACCAGCACATTCGAGGGGCTAAATTTGAACAGCGACATGGTGGCGTTAAACTCAATCACCAGCGGTGAGCCAACCACCAGGCCGCGTTCCAGCACCAGATTTTCGTATTTGATGCGCTTGGGCAGCGACTGGGTGTACAGGTTTTGCCCGCCTTCACTGACCGGCACGGTCTCGACCGTACTGCCCAGCCCGGAAACCTTCTGGAAAAAGATATCAATCGGGTTGGGGATCACGCCTGCGGCAAAAAACAGTACGCCAAAGCGAAACCCTAACGGTGGGTTACCGACAATGGGCAGCGAGCCGGGGAGTTCAGTGGTTGACATAGTGAATCTGGATTATTGAGGGTTAGTCGGGGCCATTCGGTTAATTCAAATTGATTCAAACTATTCAAACTATTCAAACTATTCAAACTTATTTCGGGTTATGGACAATCCTGATTTCGTGCGCCACCAGTTCCAGCGTTTCAATCGCCACCTCGTTGCTGTTGGCGGCAAAAGCGGGCGCGTCCAGTTTTACCGGCAGCGCACCCAGCACCGACCAGCGCACCACCGCCAAACCATTGGCATCGCACAAGTCGATCAGAATATCCTGCTTGGCGTTTTTCAATGGATTGGCGTAGGCATTCTGGAACCAGCTTGACAAAAAATCGCTGGCACTGGTAATGCCCCGCTTCAGGGTAATTTTGATCGGCTGGCGCTTGCCGGGAATAATTTTGAACCCGGTAGCATAGCTCAGGCCATGGTAATAGGTGACGGCTTCATATTCCACATTCAGCCCGGTCACATCGGAAAACCCGAGCGTGACCTTGCCTATCGTTACCCGGTAGTTATATACCGGTAAAGGGTAGCCGTCAGCTACTTGCTTTTTGCTTTGCGCCATGCCGGTTTCAAGCCCTAGACTTTATAGTTAATGGAAATTGTGTCGGCCATCAACTCCATGCTTTCGATTGCCACATCGTTGGATTTGGCATCGAAGGTTGGGGCATCAAGCTTGGTCGGAAACGCATTCACCACGGTCCAACTGACCACCGCCTTGCCGACTTCATCACACAGGCTGATGACGATATCTTTCTTCTCAACCTGATTCAGGCTGATGGTATTGATCCAGTCATACAGCGCAGCCTGGCTCTTGGCTGTTACCAGGCCTTTTTTCAAGGTCAGCTTGGGCGGTGTCAGTTGGGCCGGCATATTCAGTACCCGTGGACTGGCCTTGCCGGATTCGGTGCTGCTTTCCTTGTAGGTGGTGGTTTCATAGCTGATGCTCAAACCCGACACTTCGGTAAAGGCAATCGTGTCTTTACCGATGTCCACTTTATAGTTGTAGACCGGTAACGGGTAGCTCGCTTTAATATCTGCTTTCGGTGTAGCCATTAATGTTCCCCTTATTTTGATACGGCCAATTTACGCATGCATTGCGCATTAAGCCTGTTGTAGCTTGTGGGTGAAAGACAAAATGATGAACTCTGCCGGTCTCACTGCTGCCACGCCAATTTTAACGATCATCCGCCCTTCCAGAATATCTTGCGAGCGCATGGTCTTGCCCAGTCCTACCTCGACAAAATAAGCGTCGTCCGGGCTTGCACCGGCCAGCGCGCCCTGCTGCCACAAGCCATACAGATAGCTCTCGATCATGGCTTTGACCTTGAGCCAGGTGGTCGCGTCATTCGGTTCAAACACGGCAAACGAGGTTGCTTTCTGGGTCGATTCCTCGATCATGGTGAACAAGCGTCGGACCGACACATAACGCCATTCATTGTCGTTACCGGCCAGCGTGCGTGCGCCCCAGACCAGCGTACCCTTGCCGGTAAAGGCGCGGATGGCGTTGATCGATTTACCGGCATTGTTATCGATGTTCAAGTCTTCCTGATCAGCCTGATTGATCTTGACCACCGGGCCAATCACCGCCGACAAACTGACATTGGCGGGCGCTTTCCAGACTCCACGGTCACGGTCTACGCTGGCATAAATACCGGCAATCGCGCCACTGGGCGGCAAGGTAATGCGTTGCTCACCCAATTTGGTCTTGATCTGGTTGTAGAGCGCAGTATTGCTCGATTTGATCGCCGCCAGCGTACTGGGCTGCGATACCAGATCCAGCGCCGCCGAGGTAACCGGATCCACCGCCGCACTGCCATCGCCATTCCTGGCAACATCAAAACCCTGCGTATTATTGGCCGGATCAGCGCGCCAGGTAGCCCAGGCAGTGGCAATCGCACTACCGGTCTTGCTGGTCACACCGCTGATGGTCAGTACTTTGGCGGCGGTAGTGCTGAAGGTAAGCAAATCGCTTGCAGCACCAGCGACAATTTTCACCTTCGGCGTATCGCTGTTGGTGCCGACGTAATTGACCGAGATGCCAGCGGCACCGAAATCTTTTTTGAAGTTGGCCGTGCTGCTCTGGATGGTGACCAGACTCTCGGTACAGGTATAGGTCAGCGCAGTTTGCACAAAAGGATAATACGCCGCCCCGTACATCAGGTTGTTGTTGCCGATCTGGGTTCTGAAGTCGGCCACGCCGCTGGGGCCGACATCGAGGATCGTGAAACGGTCTTTCAGCTTGTTACATTGCGCCAGCGCGCCCTGGCACACCACCGTATAGTAATCTGCAGGGGACAGATTAACGGCATCGGTCAGCAAAATCAGGGTCGGCTCGTCTTCTTTTTCCAGTGCGGCCAGACCCGCCACGAAATGATCCTTCGATGGCGTGACGCCATAATTGCCAATCGAGACGATATAGCAACTGCCGCCGCCATTTTTGAAATACAACGCCAGGCTATAGTAAAGCAGGAAATCGAAAGCCGGAACATTGCGCGTAATGCTGGCAATGTCGCTGCCGTTGTTGCTGGTGGTTACGGCAAACGCAGCCGGATTGGCCGCGCCATAAATCGCTTCAAAGTCCATCAGCGTATTGATGCGGTTGACCACCGGGATAACTTTCCCGCTACCGTCAGGCGTGGGACCGATGCTGGTGTAACCGATGAAAGCAGGAATAGCCGTCGAGACTTCCGCTACGGAAGGGGGCAATGTCGAAATTTCTTCAACATAAACGCCAGGGGTTCTGTAAGTTGCCATGCTTTTTAATCCTCTTGATGAATAAAGATTATATTGCCAAATAGTTAATCACATGATACAAGCCATCTTCTTTGATTTCACTGCTTTTTGCATCGATTACATAGTTTTGAATGACGGGACTGGGTAAAGCGCTGATTACTTTTTCGCCATTCATCATAAGCTGAATGGTTTTTCTGACTGCTTGTTGACAGGGGATCAAACTACCCGACAGCAATCGAAACAGTTGTGATTCGGGATATTGCTGCGCCAGCAGGCCAGCGATCCGGTCTGATGGGTCGGGTGTTTTTTTCAGATCAGTCAAATTGGCGGCATCAAACATGATGGCATTATCTTTGTCCACAATCGCGGGCGGATTGCCCGCCGTGGCGGCCTGACTGGTGACGACATAGTATTTCCAGCGGCATTTCTTGGCCGCAAATGGCAGCACAAAAGCATTGCTGGCATCGTTCAGTGGCGCTACGGGCTGGGCAATATTGAGCCTGACACTGGCAAAAACCCCTTGTGGCAGCTTGGCCGGGTTGTCATTGGCTAGCGGACTCAGGGTGCGACTGGCACCGCTATGAGTGAACAGCGGTGAGGCGATTGCTGCCATCGCGCTGAGATCGGTAAACAGGCTGAAATCGGGATTGCGCAAGCGCAACTGGAAATTGAAACGGGTTATTTCCGGCATGGCAATGAAAGGCGTACCCTGGCTGGTGGCCTGGATCAACACCCGCAGTCCATTGGACATGGGTTTCAGCACACAACGAAAGTTAGCCAGCAGTTTTTGGGTTTCGGGCGTGGCTTCAATCGTGAAGTCATTGCAACAGCGATCCGTATAATAGTCGTGTTGCAAAACCAGGGAAAAAAGCGGCAAATAACTCATCCCCTGACCTCAATTCCCAGATCGCTCACCGGCGATGCGGCACTTGGCCGGGCATCGGCCTGGTACACAATCATTTTTACTTTGTACAGCGCCGAAGGCTGATAGTGCAGGCGCAAACTGCCCCAGATTTCATTTTGTTCGGCAAACGAAAGCGTCACCATTTCCAGCACCAGTTGCTGGATATTTTCACCCAGCTCGGGCGCAGTATCGTGCGTAATGACGCGGTGGTGTTGAAAATAACTGATGATGGCAGACAGGTTGCGCAAGGAGTCTTCATACTGAGGATAACGTGCGGCAAACAACACATACAGTTCCAGCCGGATTTCTGGTTCGGCAACCTGGGTTGAGCCATCGGGCAAGATGCGCCGATACAGATCAGGCGCGCGCAATACCTTTTCCTGTTCAAGCCGAACCAGTAGCAAAGACACCGCACCCAGCTTCAAATCCAGTGTATCGGTATTGGTGCCCGGCGGAAAAATCACCTGATCTTCCTGCGTGTCATGCACCACACCACTTACGCGCAAGTGATTGTTCAGCGTCGATTTCAAGAATGAAAGTACCGCGTTGATCATGTCTGATCGCTTCCTAAAATGGGTCATGCTTGTTTGCTCATCCACCAGCGTGGGCG
>JBDLSU010000487.1:0-3181 GCA_039799405.1 Pseudomonadota bacterium
GGCAAATATCACATGACAAAATTGCCGCTGCGCTTGGGGCACTGCTGTCAACATCAATTTTTCCAGGCACATCATTTGTGATAGCAGACGGCGACGGCGTTGCCTGCGCCACCAAAGCAGCATTGGCACCTGTTATTGTGGAAGAAGCGGGTAGGCTTGCAGCGGCAGTGCCCGGTTTTGGCGCTGGTGTTGCTGATGCCGTAGCATCGGCACTGGTTGCAACCCCGGAAGCTACAGTGCTTAACACAGACACAGGCTGCGTTATCGACGGTTCAGGCGCACTTGCTTGAGGCACAGTGGCAATAATGGCAGGCGTACTGGCACTTGCCAACGCACCCTCGTTCGACACCGGTTCCTTTATGGTTAACAACAAACCCGCAGTCAGGCACAAGCCCAGCAAAACCAAGCCACTACGCGGCCCAGCCAAGAGCAAGCCTTGCGGGTAAAGCCACCGCCGCAGCATGCCCGCAGGTTGTAAAGTAAATGCATTACTGCCCATAAAGCTCAAAAACACCTTGTCCTGCGCCGCTTCCGGTACGCGAAGGCTTAACCAGCGCTGCCAGATTTGCCGCCAGCGGCCACCTTGTGTCGATTGAATATGCACCTGCAAATCATTCGTACTGCCGCTTTGCGCTTGTTTTAGTCCTTGCAGCAATATTGCCAATTCACACTTCACAAGCTCATGTGCGCCAGCGGGTATTTCTGCCAGCAAGGCTTGCCGAAACCAGCCTGGCATAAAACCATGCCTTAGCCACGGCAAGCGCGCCAATTGCAGCAAACAATCAGCATGCTGGTTCCGTCCTGCTAACTGCCAGTCTTGCCGCACACCGCTTTGATGGTGCAAGCTTTCCCCTATTGCCAGGGTGATGCCCCAATGGATTTCCGGATACACCGCACAAGCAGCCAGCCAGACGAAACCAGCCTTTCCCAAATCGTCCTTCAATGCCTGCACCAAAGCTGCCACTTCCGCCTTGGGCGGCGCAACCCGATCCAACCACAGGTCTTGATTATGCAAAAACATTGGCCCAAGCTGCTGCTGCGCCTCATCCACCACCGCAGGCGTTACCCCGCGTGCTTCATACAAATGGCGCAGCACAGCCAAACCATCTTCATCCATGGGCAGAATTTGCAATCCTGCATGCGCGAGCAACCATTCGCGCACGGCCCAGGTGCGCCGCGCATTGGGCGTCAGCAGCAGCGGGCGCGGCCATGCGTGCAGCTGCGCAACCTTATCGTGTACATCGCCAGTGCAACGGTCAATCAACCATGCGCCATCAGAAAAAATAATCAAGCGTGCATCGCCATGGCGCTTGGCCAATTGGGCCAGAGTTTGCAAGCCGTCGTGCAAAATATCATCGCTAACCGGGTAGGGATGCATTTCCTGCAAATCGCCCGAAAATTGATAACACGCCAGCCATACCCCTTGCGCTTGCAGCGCGCCAAGCAAAGCATCGGCCAGTTCCGCAAAATGGTCATGGTGGCTGGCACGGTCAACCAGCAATAAGTATTCGGGCTCTTGCTTACTGCCAAACACAGGGGCGGCAATTCCACCCAGCCGCACGGTTGCCTGGATACTTGCAGCGACATCAATCTCACGCGTATGCGTATAGCGGCGCTGGCGCAAGGCCGGGCCAAGCAGCTTGATTTGTCTGCTGAGGTGGTTTAGCGGTTTATTGGCAATTGCTAAACGCAAGGTTGCCACCTTGGGTGTGTCCGCTGGCAGGCGGCGCAAAAACGCATGTCGCCGTCGCTTGGCAGTCACCCACCAAAGCAAGGCCCAGAGCACCAGCGTGATAATCAAATAGTTACCAAACAGCCGGGAAAGCACAAACAGCGCGGTAGTAATAAGCGTACTATGAAACAAGGAGAAATCATCGATTAGCCAGCAAGTTGCCCACAGGTGGAAAAACCAGGCAAGAATAACCGCCAAAGTGGCCAGAAAAAACGGGTTGGTAAGCAACGAAGGTTCCGGCTTGTCCAATTGCGGTGGCGCAGGTTTTGTTTCGGGTACAACCGCCGCCGGATCAAGCTTGGTTGGCAAGCTGGCCTGCAAAGCTTGCGGCGTAGTTACAGGTGTCTTTGCCGCACCCGATGCCACAACAGCGATAGATGCGGATGCGGGTGTCGGCTTTATGGCAAGTTCCTCATTTTTCCGCCAAAGCAGAGCGACAATAAGCGCAAAGAAACTGAATGCAAATACCGCCATAACCCACCAGCGCACCCGCATGTGCGCTCTCAACCAATGCCGTGCCTGCAATCCATTAAGAAATGCTAGCCGTTTTGGTAGTGCCTCCCCTGGCGCAGGCACAAGAGAGTGGGTCGTGTGAGTAGCCACATCCTGCATTGTAACCGGCACCGAAGCCAAGCCCATCAGTCCCAACCAAACGCCATACTCCTGCGCAAAACGCTTCTGCATTCTGGCATCACTACAAAACAACGGTGCCAAATAAGGCACCAGCGCTTCCCTGCTTGCAAACTGGCGCGAGCCATTCACCACGCGTGCTGCGGCGATTAGTTGCGTACTCGTCACGGCAAAGCCGCGATCACGCAACCACATTCCCAAATCAGCCAGTTCGCTTGTGCTCAACATGGTAGCCAGCTTATTTTGGCTTGACGTGCCGCACGAAAGCCTCTTGCACTTTCTGTAAATCTTGCGCGGTCTTGGCCAATACACCCAGCGATGCCAGGGCCGGTATTTCCGGCAATTGACCAAGCCGTGCATCTGCAACATCAAAATCTGCTGGCAAGCCCTGCCAATGCCGCTTCAATAAAACGCGCAACCATTGCACCAGTTCCGCCGTGGTAGGTGCTTTGTCCAGATTATGTATTTCACGCACCGTGAAGAAAAATTCAAATGCGTCTTCAGCCAAGCGCCCTTTCGCCTCAGTCAAATTGGCTTGAATAATCAGGCGCAAGCGATCCAGTTCATCGCGCTTGGGGAAATCAATATGGTGAAATACGCAGCGCCTTAAAAACGCTGGTGGCAAGTTGCGCTCGTTATTGCTGGTGAATACCAACAAAGGCCGCAACGCTGGATTTGCCTGGACTGTACGCACGGTGCTGGTACCCGCTTCTTGCAATTCGGGAATACGAAAAAATAGCCGCTCCACTTCGTTCAAAATATCGTTAGGAAAATCACGCGGCGCTTTGTCGATTTCATCAATTAACACAACGGAACGCC
>JBDLSU010000488.1:0-4754 GCA_039799405.1 Pseudomonadota bacterium
GACGGCGAACATGATGATGATCGGCAAAAAACCAGTCAAGCCACTACTGAAAGAGCCAGTGGCCGTTTGTGCATAAGCATTGGAAATAAACACGTTTGCTCCGTAAAAGGGGGATTCAAAATAGCGCTGTATTCTAGCACTGGGTGGCTGGTTTCAAACAAGGATTCTTGGTAACAAAGGCGAAATTGAGGCGATTTGTGAACGAATCACCGCGCTCACCCCTGCCCTGCCCATTCAATCCGGCCCGGGCCAGACGCAAGCTGGCAGGATCAGAAGCCGCGATTATTGCGCCGCACCACGGCTACGTTCTTCCACAAAACGCTGGCGGAAGGCGGTAAACGTCCCTTGATCCAGCGCATCACGCATTTGCTGCATCAGCCACAGGTAATAATGCAGGTTGTGGATGGTATTGAGCTGGGCACCGAGGATTTCTTTGGTGCGGTGCAAATGGTGCAAATAGCCGCGAGAAAAATTGCGGCAGGTGTAGCAATCACAAGTGCTGTCGAGCGGGGCCTGGTCGGTTTTATAACGCGCATTTTTGATTTTGATGTCGCCAAAGCGGGTAAACAACCAGCCATTACGCGCATTGCGGGTCGGCATCACGCAATCGAACATATCAATACCGTTTTCTACCCCTGCCACCAGATCTTCCGGCGTGCCAACGCCCATCAGGTAGTGCGGCTTGTGTTTGGGCAGGCGCGGGCCGATGTGTTGTAGCACCCGCATCATTTCTTCTTTCGGCTCGCCAACCGACAAACCACCCACGGCCAGGCCGGGGAAATCGATTTGTTCCAGTCCGGCCAGCGATTCATCGCGCAAATGGGTGAACATGCCGCCTTGCACAATGCCAAACAGCGCATTCGGGTTACTGCCTTCATGAAATTCATTCCAGGAGCGCTGTGCCCAACGCAGCGACATGCGCATCGACACCGCTGCCTCGGTTTCGGTGGCGGGGCGGCCGTCGATTTCATACGGCGTGCATTCATCAAACTGCATCACGATGTCAGAATTCAAGGCGCGCTGGATTTGCATCGACACTTCCGGCGACAGGAATAATTTATCGCCATTAATGGGGGACGCGAAATGCACGCCCTGCTCGGTAATCTTGCGCATGGCACCGAGCGAAAACACCTGGAAGCCGCCGGAATCGGTAAGAATCGGCTTGTTCCAGCCCATAAAACCATGCAAGCCGCCATATTGATTCAAAATCTCGGTGCCCGGACGCAGCCACAGGTGGAAGGTATTGCCGAGGATGATTTGCGCGTTAATTTCGGTCAGATCGCGCGGCGACATGGCTTTGACCGAGCCATAGGTGCCGACCGGCATGAAAATCGGGGTTTCCACCACCCCGTGGTTCAGGCGCAGGCGACCACGGCGGGCCGAGGAATCCGGATCGGTATGAAGTACTTCAAATTCAAGCATGGCTCAACTCGCAGTCGATAAATTAGGGGAGGCAATCGGGGTGGCAACGGGGGCGGCAACCGATGCGGCGCAGGGCAACAGCATCGCATCACCATAGCTGAAAAAGCGGTATTGCTGCGCAATCGCATGCGCATAGGCCGCGCGCATGGCGGCATAGCCGGTAAAGGCAGAAACCAGCATCAGCAAGGTGGATTTGGGCAAATGGAAATTGGTGACCAGCCGGGTGACAGTTTTGAACTGGTAGCCGGGCGTGATAAACAGGCGGGTATCGCCACTGCCGGCTTGCAAGCTGCCAGTTTGCGAGGCCGACTCCAGCGCGCGCAAGCTGGTGGTGCCGACTGCCACCACCTGCCGCCCGGCGGCCTGGGCCTGCCGGATTTGCGCCACGGTGGCGTCGTTGATTTGATACCATTCGCTATGCATCTGGTGTTGCGCCAGATCTTCCACCCGCACCGGCTGGAAGGTACCCGCACCGACATGCAGCGTCACATACGCCAACTGCACACCTTTTTGCTGCAATTGCGCCAGCAGTTCAGCATCAAAATGCAATCCGGCGGTGGGTGCTGCCACTGCTCCCAGGTTTTTGGCATACACGGTCTGGTAGCGCTGATCGTCAAAACTATCGGCCGCATGTTCAATATACGGTGGCAAGGGCAACTGGCCGTATTGTTCCAGCAGTTCAAACACCGTGGAAGGAAATTGCAAAATATAAAATTCGCCCTCGCGCCCTTCTACCACCACATCAAAGGCATCGGCCAGCCGGATTGATGTACCGGCCGGGGGCGATTTGGAAGCGCGCACCTGGGCCAATACCCGGTTGCCGTCCAGCGGCCGTTCCACCAGTACTTCCACCTTGCCGCCACTGGCCTTGGCCCCATGCAGCCGCGCTTTGATCACCTTGGTATCGTTAAACACCAGCACATCCCCGGCCTGAAACTGATCGACAATCTCGCCAAACTGGCGGTCACGCAGGGCCATGCCGTGCTCACTTGCAGGTGCCGGATCGAGTTGCAACAAGCGCGAAGCGCGTCGCTCGGCAAGGGGAAATTGGGCGATGCGATCAAGCGGCAAGGCAAAATCGAAATCAGACAGTGAATACCCGATCGGAGAAATGAGCGAAGACATGAGTTAGAATAATCGGCTGGATCAAATTAAAGACCCGTTATTCTACTCCTTCGTGCCATTTTTTTGGCTAATCATGCCCATTCCGAAGCAAAAATCCCGCACCAAGCCCGGCAAAAGCATCGTCAAACAAGCAGAACGCTTGCGCGAGCTGGGCTTGCACAACGATATTGATCTGGTCTTGCATTTGCCAATGCGCTATGACGATGAGACCCGGATTACGCCGATGCGCAGCGCCATGATGCAAGGTGGCAATACGGTGCATGTGGAAGGGGTCGTAATTCAAAACGAGGTGCAACTCACCCCACGCCGCCAACTGATGGTGACGATAGAAGACGACAGCGCCAGCCTGATGCTGCGCTTCATGCATTTTTATGGTTCGCAAGTGCAGCAACTGGCCATCGGCACCCGCATCCGCGCACGCGGCGAATTGAAGCACGGTTTTTTTGGCGCGGAAATTGTGCATCCGCAATATCGGGTGGTCTTGCCAGGCGCACCACTGGCGACCAGCCTGACCCCGGTGTACCCGAGTTGCGCCGGACTGTCGCAAGCATTTTTGCGCCAGGCGATATACAACGCCATGAGCCGCATCAACTGGCAAGACAGCCTGCCGGACGCGCTACTGAATCAATTTGACTTCTGGGGCTTTGAAGCCGCGCTGCGCTATTTGCACTTTCCCCCCAAAGATTGCGATCTGTACGCACTGCAAGAGCGCAGCCACCCGGCCTGGCGGCGCGTCAAGTTTGATGAACTCTTGGCGCAGCAAATCTCGCTCAAGCGCGCCCAGCAAACCCGGCGCAGCCAGTTGGCGCAAGCGCTGCCGGAAGTGGGCGTACTATGCCGCGCACTGCTGCAAGCCTTGCCGTTTGCGCTGACCAATGCACAGCAGCGGGTATTACAAGAAATCCGCCATGACCTGGCCCTGCCGTTTCCCATGCAGCGCCTGTTGCAGGGCGATGTTGGCAGCGGTAAAACCGTGGTGGCCGCGCTGGCGGCGGCGCAAGCGATTGACAATGGTTTTCAGGCCGCGCTGATGGCACCGACCGAGATTTTGGCCGATCAACATTTCCGCAAAATCGCCTCCTGGCTCACGCCCCTGGGCGTGGAAGTGGCCTGGCTGACCGGTAGTCTGAAGAAAAAAGACAAGCTGGCAGCGCAAGAAAAAATAGAATCCGGCCAGGCCAAGCTGGTAATCGGCACCCATGCGCTGATTCAGGACACGGTGCAATTTGCCCGGCTGGGCCTGGTGCTGGTGGACGAACAACACCGCTTTGGCGTAGGCCAGCGCCTGACCCTGCGCAACAAGGCCGGTGAGTATGTGGCGCACCAGTTGATGATGAGCGCCACCCCGATTCCGCGCACGCTGTCGATGACGTATTACGCCGATCTGGAAGTGTCAGTGATCGATGAACTGCCGCCCGGCCGCAGCCCGATTCTGACCCGGGTGATCGACCAGACCCGGCGCGAGCAGGTGATTGAGCGGGTCCACGCTGCCGCGCAAGAAGGGCGACAAGTGTACTGGGTTTGCCCTTTGATCGAAGAATCCGAAGCACTGCAACTGCAAACTGCCACCGACACCCACGCCATGCTGGCCGCCGCCCTGCCCGGCCTGCAAGTTGGTCTGGTGCATGGCCGCTTGAAACCGGCTGAAAAACAGGCGGTGATGGATGGCTTTTCCAGCGCGCAAATTCAGGTTTTGGTAGCCACCACGGTGATTGAAGTGGGGGTGGATGTACCCAACGCCAGCCTGATGGTGATTGAACACGCCGAGCGCTTTGGCCTGTCGCAACTGCACCAGTTGCGCGGCCGTGTCGGGCGGGGTAGCGCGGCCAGTGTCTGCCTGTTGTTATACCAAAGCCCGCTGGGGCCAGTGGCGAAGGAACGGTTGGCAATTATGCGCGCCAGTACTGACGGTTTTGAAATCGCCCGGCGCGATCTGGAGATTCGCGGCCCCGGTGAATTTTTAGGCGCACGCCAATCCGGCCAAACCATGTTGCGCTTTGCGGATTTGGTGCAAGATCTGGACTTGGTGGAACGGGCGGCGCGGGTCGCCACCCAATTATTGCAAAATGAGCCTGATGTGGTAGCGGCGCACTTGTCGCGCTGGCTGGGGCAGCGCGAGGAGTTTTTGAAGGTGTAGGCGCGCTGGTTCAGGGATGCGCGGCGTCCTGAAATACTTCATCCAGGCTCAAGGCGGCAATCGCCCGGTC
>JBDLSU010000489.1:0-5098 GCA_039799405.1 Pseudomonadota bacterium
TCGCTATCACGTTCAAAAACGCTTTAATTGCAAAGGGAAACATCTTGTAGCTTGCACCCATCGGGTATTGATGTCGGCATTGACTCAAGGGCCGTTAAACGGCAGCAAGTTACCGAAGCAAAAAGTAGAATTATTGGCCACAAGGACATTGAAATTGGACAATTTGGCATCTCAAGAACCTGTTCAGTTTGCCGGCAAAGTAATTGCCAGCGTTAAAGGACAAAAGTTCAAACTGATCTCTGATACCTACGAAACTTCATGGGGCTTTGAAAACCAGAACGGTGAAGTTTTTCATGTATCCAATCGGGATATGGTAACCGCTTTTCGCGTCATCGTAGATAATTGGAAGGCATGGAAACAAGACAGTTTGCACATAAACAGCATAAATCCTGATCATACCTTCAACACCTTCGGCACAAAGTATTTTCCAACCGGGGGGGCCAGAAGCGCAGCCAAAGTTCAACGGCGCGGTTTTTTGCATTTGATAAATGCGATGGCCTTTTCGGCCCAGCATGATGGGGAGTTTAATGCCGCTGCATGGAAAAACCCACTAGGGCTGGAAGACTATAAGGCAGCACTCCTCAAAGTTCAGGAGTTCTCCAGCAGCGCTGCTGCATTCTCTGGTCCAGCAATAAAGAATTTCGAAGCGGCTAAAGTGCCACAGTCGGCACGCCTCACTGGCGCTCAAAATATTCTCTATTACGGCGCGCCAGGCACAGGAAAAAGCCATAAAGTCCAGCAATTGATAGGTACAAGCAGGTCCTTTACAACAGTGTTCCATCCGGACATGCAGAACAGCGACTTCATCGGGTCTTTAAAGCCTGGCTTGGATGAAAAAGGCGGTGTCACTTACGCTTTTCGTCCGGGCCCCTTCGCCCGGGCTTTGTCTTTCGCATGCGCAAATCCGTCTGAAAAAGTATATCTGGTAATCGAGGAATTGAACCGCGCGGTGGCAGCGGCGGTTTTTGGCGAGTTATTTCAGTTGCTGGACAGAACCAAAGACGGAAGTGGTCGTTATGGTGTTGATTTCCCTTCGCCGGAATTCGAGGCCTGGTTTGCCGCAACATTAAAAGAAGTGGAGCTTGAGACGTCACGGCTCTTGTTGCCATCAAACCTATGGATTCTGGCAACAATGAATTCGGCAGACCAGGGAGTTTATCCATTGGATACCGCGTTTCGTCGCCGGTGGGTTCAAGAATATGTGGCGATAAACTATGAAAATGCTCCTGATTTGGATGTGACTTGCATTCTAAA
Source organism: Pseudomonadota bacterium (assembly GCA_039799405.1). GTDB lineage: Bacteria > Pseudomonadota > Gammaproteobacteria > Burkholderiales > Burkholderiaceae_D > CAMBDR01. Next base: position 1,255 of record JBDLSU010000489.1, read on the forward strand.
CGCCGGGCCGATCAACATTAGTTGGAAGACTTTCGTAGAAGCCCTCAATCGGTTCCTGGTATCCGAGCTTGATATCGGAGAAGATCGATTATTGGGGCCACGTTTCGTTGACGAGCATGAGCTGGTGGACGGTGCTTTACCGGGGAAACTCCTGATTTATCTTTGGGATGATTTGCTCAGGCATCATGGGCGAAACGAATTGTTCGCCGAAGGCGTAAAGACTTATGGCGAAATTGATCGTCGTTCAAAAAACAAGGAGCCGATATTTTCGACCAGGTTCCTGTCGCGACTGCCCGGTGACAATGAACCGATAGTTTTGGACGAAAATTAGGGGCCGTTTGCGTCGTGTTACACTTCCTGCCTGACCGTTATCCAAAAGCCGATCTTCTGCAGAAGCATCCCGGGGTAGCCAAAAGCCTGACAGATCGTGGGTCTGTTATGATGGAGAATAGCAGGGAAACTGTGGCTTGGGTGGGAATTGCGCGCACTGTCGGAAGCAACGCGACGGTTTTTTTGCCTCACGGTGCCCCGACGGATGAAGTTGAACGAAAATCCTTTGCCGTTAATCTAATGAAAGCCATTGTCCGGTTCTCGAAGGAAAATAGTCGCCTGGGCGATAGCCGCGAGATGGAAGGAGCCACCCAGGCCGCCCTGCTTTCAGAGCTTGCATTGGATTATCGGGATAACGGCTTGTTCGCCACACGTGAAAAAATCCGGACCCGAGATGATGGAAAGCCAGATTGGGCGCGAACATTAAAGAATGGGACAGCGTTTTCGGCTTCAAATGGTACGACCGTCTATTGCGAGATTTCCACCACCCGGTATTCGACTTTTGCGACCAGTCTAATCGCTAGAGTTCAGGCACACATCATCCAGGAGATTGCAGAGGCACATGGTTGGTGGCTTGGGCAGTATTTCGGTGCGCGCGAAATCCCGCGTGGTTCCTCAGTAGTGGAATGGCCAAGACAGTCCTGGTCTAACTTGTTGCGATCTGTTCGCCACAATTTGTTTCAAACGCGCGCAATAAGGCTGGTGCAAATGTTGATCGATTATCTCGAAGCGACAGCTGAAACCGGAGTCGGTAACGTGATATGCGGTGTTTCAGACTTTTCGACTATGTGGGAAACGATGTTGCGCCAAACTCTGGATGGCGTCGAGAATGGCTGGAACGAACGCTTGCCAGGGCCACGATACATCCGGCCTGACGGACGATACGAAGATGCGGGGCGTATGCGGTTAGATGTCATTGTTCGCAAAAAAGGGCGTACAAGTATTCTTGACGCAAAATACTACCGTGCCACAACGTCTGGAATGGCCCCGAACCTTGCCGACATTATGAAGCAGATTGTTTATCAGAAAGCCTTTGAAACTTGCATGGCTGACCAGGATGAAATTATTGAGAGCGCCTTTGTGTTTCCTGCAAATGAAACACACGCCGGTCAATTTGATAGGATAGAGTTTGTATCACGGGCTGGCGTGACTTCCGAAGGGTTTCCGCCAATTTATTGCCACTATGTTTCAACTTCCGAAATCGTGATGGCCTATTCTGCGCGCATGAAATTGAAAGACCAGGAATGGGTCACTTCGCTTAAAGCACCCGCCTGACTGCGTCCTGTCATTCATTTATCTTGAGAATGGGAACTTGCTTGAAGACAGAAATGGCTTTCGGGTGATGTTCCGCTGATATCCACTATATGACCCGCGCTCTGAAAAAAAGCTTTGAGCTGGTCGAGTAAAACCGGTTCGGCAAGGCGGTACTTTCCCTTTAAAGCGCATTCCCACAGCGTGACTATCCGCCAGCCTAATTCCAGCAGTTTCAATTCCTGCGTTCGATCGCGCGCAACATTGCCGCCTATCTTGTTTGCCCAAAACTCCTCGCGGCTTTTGGGCAGTCTAAAAAGCGCGCAGTTTTCGTGGCCGTGCCAAAAGCAGCCGTGAACGAAAATCACGACCTTATGGCGCGGAAGCACAAGGTCCGGCTTTCCTGGAAGTGCCGCCACATGTAGTCTGTATCTATAGCCTGCGGCGTGCAACAGCTTTCTGACCAATAACTCAGGCTTGGTGTTTTTGGCACGAATGCCCGACATCATCTCGCTTCGTTTGGCGACAGATACGACATCGACCAACTAGCTTGCCCTTTTGACAGCGGCACTGGTTAAAACAGGGTCGGCCATTTCAATCATGCGTTTGGCTATAGCGCGAATGACCGGCACCGAGACCGAATTGCCGAACTGGCGATAGATTTGTGAATCGGAAACTGCATCGACCACAAAGTCCTCCGGAAACCCCTGGATGCGGGCGCATTCACGCGGAGTCAGTTTTCGCGGATTTTTGCCGATGTCGGACTGGTCAATGAGGATTTCGCTGCCGTCTTTGTAATAGCGGGCGCTTATTGTGTTGCAATGGGGGCTATCGGCGTTGAATACGCTGTATCCAAATCCGTTGCCTTTCGCGGCATGTTCAACCCTGCGACGTTTGTGGCCATCCAGCAGCCTGTCGGAAATCGTATAGTGGGGCGGCGTTGTGGAATTCGGTTCAAGCACGTCGCCAAGCCTTGTCGGTTTATCCGATTTTTCAATGCCATCGAAGAATGCCGAAATGTCCAGATCGGGAAACGCCTTGCGCGAAAAACCCACAATGTAGACGCGTTCGCGCTTTTGAGGGACACCGAAGTCTGTCGCTTTCAATACCCTGAAATCGACATTGTAATCCAGTTTTGCTGTCAGACTTCGGCGCGCTGCTGCCGACATGGGAACATCGGGCGGAATAACGGGCTTGCTTTCGCCGCGAAGAATTTCGAGGATCGTCTTTAGTGTTTTACCGCCATCATGGCCTTTGAGTTGCTTTACATTTTCCAGCAGGAAAGCAGCGGGACGCTTTTCGGCTAGAATTCGTTGTATCTCGAAGAACATTGTCCCGCGTGTATCGTTAAAGCCATTCCGCAATCCTGCCTGGGAAAAGGCCTGGCAGGGGAACCCCGCCAGTAAGATATCATGCTCGGGAATTTCGCCAGCATAGATTTCGGTAATGTCGCCTTCGGGAATGTCGCCGAAATTCGCGGCATAGGTCATTTTCGAAAATTTGTCCCATTCGGATGTGAAGACACACTTTCCACCAAGTTCCTGGAATGGAAGCCTGATCCCGCCCACTCCGGCGAACAAATCTATGAAGCTGAAATTATGCTCACCGGAATGTCTGAAGGGTGCGGTCTCGGGCAATGCCAGAATGTGATCCAGACTTGCGGTTGTCGGGCGATGTTCACCGTTCTCCCAGGTCCGAAGGGTCCGCTCGCCGAATTCGCCAAGTCCAGCCAATTCGGCAAATGCCCGCTGTGTCAGACCCATGCGCTGACGCTTCTCGCGGATCAACTCCATCGCTTCGGCCATCGTTTTTGTTCCCCGTTTGTTTTATAGTCGGAGTGAATCATATAACGAGGTCAGGGTCAACTACAGGAGAAGTCCGAGTGCAGTCATTGCCAGTGACTTGTCACGCAATTCACACCCCTATCTTTAAGCCCCGCCGCCCCCTTCGGCGGCGAGAGCGATTGGTGCGGCGGTTAACAGGACGCCCGCAGGAGAAGGCCGCCTGGCCTTCGGGACCGTGCGTCCCCGCCGCGCCAAGTCCTGTGGTTGCAGGAGTTGGTTTTGCACTTGTCAGCTGGTCATGACTTTGGTTTTGCAAAACCATTGCGCCCGCGCGCAAAAGGGGCTGCCAGAGTGTCCAAATAGATGGTGCGTGTGGCGCGAAGGTTTGGTGCCAAGACGCCTTGGGGCCAGATGGCAGCGCTGGAAGCAGAGCCTAATGCCCGACTCTTGGGCCGCCTCTGCGGGAGAAATACCAGGTT
>JBDLSU010000490.1:0-3093 GCA_039799405.1 Pseudomonadota bacterium
TTTATCAAGGCCCATACCCCCGGCATGCTGGTCAAACCAGTGCCACTGGCCGCTGCTGCGCCCCCACCCGCGTCGGCTTCGGTTCGTTGAAACTGCGCGCAAACCCTATTTACGTAAATCAAGGACAAGCATGTTTTCCAGGTTTTTCATTGAACGTCCGATCTTTGCCAGCGTCCTGTCGCTGATTATCGTATTGGCCGGTTTGGCCGCGCTGCGGGTGTTGCCAGTCGCGCGCTATCCCGAAATCTCGCCCCCGGTAGTGAATGTTACCGCCGTCTACCCCGGTGCCTCGGCTGAAGTGATCGAGCGTACCGTGGCGGCACCGATTGAAGAGCAAATCAACGGTGTCGAACGCATGTTGTATATGGATTCGGTCTCGTCAAGCGATGGCCGGGTCTCGATCAATATCACCTTTGAAGTCGGCACCAATCTCGATATTGCCGCCGTCAACGTCAATAACCGGGTGCGTCAGGCCGATGCCAAACTGCCGCAGGAAGTGCGGCGACAGGGTGTCACGGTATCGAAAAGCTCGGCCAATTTTCTGGTGGTAGCGGCGTTTTACAGCCCGGACGACCGCTACGACACGCTGTTTATTTCCAACTACATCACCCAGAACGTGCTGGACGCCATCAAGCGCGTACCCGGCACCACCAATGTGCAAATTTTCGGCGCGCGTGACTATGCCATGCGCATCTGGCTGAAACCCGACCGCATGGCGCAACTGGGTGTCACGGTGGGCGATATCTCCAACGCCATCAGCGAACAAAACGCCCAGTATGCGGCCGGTAAAATCGGTGCCACGCCCGGCAATAGCGAAGAACTGACCTTGACCGTTACCGCCAAGGGGCGCTTGCTGGAAGCCTCCGAGTTTGCCAACATTCTGGTCAAAACCGCCAAGGGTGGCGGCAGTGTGCGCCTGTCGGATGTGGCGCGGGTAGAACTGGGTTCGCGGGACTACAACCTGCGCGGCCGCGTCAACGGCCATCCTTCCACCAATATCGGTATCTTTCTGCAAACCGGGGCCAATGCGCTCGATACCCGGCGTGCGGTAGAAGCCACCTTGCAACAGGTGAAAAGCAAATTCCCCGAAGGCATGACTTACGCCACCCCCTACGACACCACCCCGTTTGTGACCGAATCGATTTACGAAGTCTTGAAAACCCTGCTTGAGGCCATGGTGCTGGTGTTTATTGTGGTGTATGTGTTCCTGCAAAGCTGGCGTGCCACCATTATTCCAACCCTGGCAGTACCGGTATCCTTGATCGGTACGCTGGCAGGTTTACATTTGCTGGGCTATAGCATCAACACCCTGACCCTGTTTGGCATGGTGCTGGCTATCGGCATTGTGGTCGATGATGCGATTGTGGTGCTGGAAAACGTCGAACGTCTGATGCGTGAAGATGGCATGAGCCCGAAAGAGGCGGCAATTGAAGCCATGCATGAAGTGACTGGCCCGGTAATTGCGATTGTGCTGGTACTGGTGGCAGCGTTTGGCCCGATTGCGTTTTTGGGCGGGCTGGCGGGCGAATTGTATCGCCAGTTTGCGGTCACCATGTCGATTGCGGTGATTCTGTCCGGCCTGGTGGCGCTGACCCTGACCCCGGCGCTGTGCGCAGTCTTGCTGAAACCCGGCACCCATAAACCCAACCGTTTTTTTGCTGGCTTCAATCGTGGTTTTTCAGGGTTGACCAAGCACTACACCAATGGCGTCAGCTTCTTCTTGCGGCGTGCCTTTCTGGGGGTATTTCTGTTCCTTGGCATGGTAGTGGTCACCGGGCTGCTGTGGAAAACCGTGCCCGGTGGTCTGGTGCCGGATGAAGATCAGGGTTACTTCCTGGGTGCCACCATTTTGCCGGAAGGTGCCTCGCTCGATCGTACCGATGCAGTGGTCAAAAAAGTGGAGGCGGCCATGCAGACCAATAAAAATATCGATACCGTATTCGCGCTGGTCGGGCTGGATTTCCTCGGCGGTGGTGGCTTGAAATCGTCTTCCGCCACCATGTTTTTCCCGCTGCGGCCATGGGATGAGCGCACCCAATCGGCCAAACAACTGGTAGGCGAAGCGTTTTATAAAACCGGCGGCATCAAGCAAGGTTTGCCGCTGTTCTTCAGCCCGCCTGCCATTCAGGGCCTGGGCCAGACTGGTGGCTTTGAGTTTTATCTGCAAAACAAAGGCGAGGGCGGCGTCAAACGGCTGGCGCAAATCTTGCCCGCCTTGCTGGAAGAAGCCAACAAGCAGCCAGAACTGGCCGGAGTAAAAACCCTGTGGCAAGCCAATTCGCCACAACTGTATGTGGACGTGGATAACGACAAGGCGCGCGCCATGGGCGTTGTGTTGTCGGACGTATATAACACCCTGGCCGCCACGCTCGGCAGTTACTACGTGAATGACTTCAACAAAAATGGCCGCATTTACACCGTGCAATTGCAGGCTGATGCGCAATTTCGCTCCAAGCCGGAAGACATCGGCAATATGTATGTGCGCAGCGCCAGCGGCCAGATGATCCCCTTGCGCACCTTCACCCGGGTACGCTTTATTGCCGGGCCGGATTCGGTTGAACGCTTTAACGCCTTGCCTGCCATCAAACTGCTGGGCGATGCCAAACCGGGCTTCAGTTCCGGCCAGTCCATCGCTGCGATGGAACGTGCCGCTGCCAAAATCCTGCCAAGCGATATGGGGTATGACTGGGGCGGTGCCTCGTTCCAGGAAAAACGCAGCAGCAATGCCGGTGGGCTGGCGCTGGGTGCCGGTGTGGTCATGATCTTTTTGATTTTGGCGGCGCAATATGAAAAATGGTCGCTGCCGTTTTCGGTGCTGTTGGCGATGCCATTCGGAATTTTCGGCGCGCTGCTGGCGGTGTATTTGCGTCATTTTAATAACGACGTGTATTTCCAGATCGGGCTGGTCACGCTGCTCGGTTTGTCGGCCAAAAATGCGATTTTGATTGTGGAATTTGCGGTGATGAAAGTGAATCAAGGCTATGCCCCGGTAGCAGCCGCACTGGAAGCGGCGCGCTTGCGCTTTAGGCCGATTCTGATGACATCGCTGGCTTTTATTTTGGGTGTGGCACCGCTGGCGTTTTCGCATGGCGC
>JBDLSU010000491.1:0-6071 GCA_039799405.1 Pseudomonadota bacterium
AAATTACAGTCGTTGTCCATTTACCACCACAAGACTTGATCGTGCATTTGCCGCCGGAGGTGCTGGAGCAACCCTTGATTAATTTGATCGATAATGCCACCAAGTTTTGCGGGCGGCGCCGTTGGGCGCAGGTAGAAGTGCGGGTAGTGGTGGATCACAGCCAGCCACTATGCCCGCTTGCTATACAGGTGGGTGATACTGGCAGTGGCATGACGCCTGAGCAAGTGCGCCATCTTTTTCACCCTTTGCATACTGCCAGCGGTGCCAAGGGGCATGGTATTGGTTTATATGTATCGCATAGTTTGCTCATTGCTGTTGGGGGGCAGCTCATTTTGAAAGAAAATTGGCGCTGGGGTGGCTCCGTATTTGAAATGCGCTTACCGCTGGTGTGGGGTGAAAAATGATCGGGAGTGACGTGGTGGCAAAACGCATTGTTTGGGTCGATGATAATGAGGCATTCTTTCAGCGGCTTGCTGCATCTTGGCCGCGAAATGGTTTGCCAGATTATGAGTTGGTGTTTTGCCCATTGGTGGATTTGATTGCTGAAAATGGTATTGAGCTTGGCAAGATGCTGGATGCACCACCAGATGTCCTACTTCTGGACTGGAGTGAGTTTGCGACTGATTTTGTGTATCAGGCACTAAAAGCCCATATTCCCATTTCGATATTGGTGAGTGTAGCGCCACACGAAACATTGGCGGCCAATGATGTTTTTGCAAAATATCCAGAACTCCACGACAAAACATTACAAAGCCCCTTTACTGCCGACGCACTGGGTAAGTTCATTCGCGGTTTGCAGGCACAAGACCAAGACCGGATTGAAGACGTACTGGCAATCCGCTACCTGAATCAGGTATTGCAGCCAACCAATAAAACCAAGGGGTGGCGGCTGGATTTGCAGAATCCAGAATTGACATGGACCGAGCTGCAACGTACCGAGTTGGAGCAGGGCAAGACGGTTCAGCACAGTGTGTTTATGACGGTACCTAATGCTCCCGACAAATTTGGCCCGGTACAATTGATTACGCAAAAATTGCCGGGCAACGCTACCGCAGCCTATATGCAGCAAGCATTTGAATTTCCGGAAACCGGTGCGGGGCTGGAGGTATTTGGGCGTTCGGTAGATGGCATTATTACGCTGATGATCGAAGCCGGGTTTAGCCGGGGCCGTTATTATCACCTCTCTGAAATACCTGGTTTACCCGATTATGCGTTGGAGATGGTGAGCCGCGTACCGCTTGATTCTGGAACCACGAACTTCCCGGCGGTAAGGCAGATTGATAGTAAGGAAAAAGAAACCTTTCTTGGATATTGTACTCGTTACCAGAATCGTTTTGATGATGCCCTGATTTATGACATTAAGGAACCTGGGTTGCATGCTGGTGGGGTAAATGCTGATTTTTGGAGCGATTGTATCAATATGAATGGCATTTTGGCAGTATTACGGGTGCCGATTTTTCTAACGGAAACAGAGTTGGCAACAAAGCACCCTTTAGCGGGCTCCGAAGGCTTGCGCCTACTCCGGGGGGAGTTTGTTTTCGATAAAGGCATAGGCAAACCTATTGAAGGAAAAGACGTTAAGGCGATTGAGCGCACCCTGTTGGCTGCCATTAAATATTTTGGCATTGCACGCAAAGAAGAGTATGAGCATTTTCAACGAGAAAAAGCAACGATGCTGTTGGCCTTTCAGCGCCAGTTGGCGCGAGAAGAGAGTACCTTGGCCATTGAAATGGCTTTGACAAATAAATTGATAGAGATTGTACAAAATACACCAAGAACATTGGGTGAAAAGAGTCAATCCATTGTGAGTTCTGCAATGTATGCTCGGCATGAAAAGCAACAAAAGACCATGCGCATCAGCTACGAAACGGATGGTTTGATGACGGGCGCACTATATTCATTAATAGATGAGAGTTTAAGCGATTTGGTCGTGGTCAAGTGCGCGTTGATGGATATTAGTCACAGTAGCCAGCCCTTAGTTGTGCCCTATTTTGAACTGGAAGCGGCAGACGCCAAGCGTATTGAAACGGTTTCAAAACTTCCTGGCTTGCTGCCTGCTAATATTGGAAAAATTGCTATCCGCATGAAAAACGATATCCGGACACTTGCCGCTTTTCCGGTCAGATTGGATGCCACACTATTGGGTGTTGTGGTAGTGCGCTCCAATCAACCATATGAATTTATCAGTCGTGTTGTCGAGAAATGTCAGGCACTCATAGAGATTGCTTGCCTTTACCTTGCACGATTACAAACCTTGGAAAATAAGAAAATATGGGATGGTCTGGTTATGCACGAAATGCGGGCTATGCTTACTTGGGCCAAATCGAAGGCCAGTAGCGCTGAACATGCCCAAACCCCGGCTGCACAGAGCGTAAAAATCAAGGACTTATTGCAGGTACTGGATAATGGTATTGATCTATCTACCTTATTCATGAGGTGGCGAGGATTGTCCGAAGGGCAATTGAAAGAGCGGCCAACGAGTGATAAATTTTGGCAACGTATTCACGGTTACGGGCTATTTATGCAACGTAATGTGTCGCACAAAAAATGGGTTTGCGCAGAAATGCAGCCATGGATGGCACACGAAAAGTGGCAAGTACGCAATGGGATTTTTCTGGAACGAGTGATGCATATATTTATCGATAATGCTTTTCGCTACGCCGTTTCCGAATCAGATGTGGTCTGCACCTTCAACCTGGATCAAGCAAATCGTTTGGTAGAGGTGACAATACAAAACAGGGCTGATAACGCTGTAGTACCTGAAGCCTTGCGAGCGGTACAGCAAGGACAGGCATTGATAAACTGGGTGCCGAATTCTAGGGCCGAGATTGGTTTGACATTGGCAAATATGTTGTGTCTGGAAATGGCTGGAAAGCCGTTGAGTATTGAAGTGCGCCGACAGGATGATAGCCAATTGAATGTCGTTGCTACGGTTGTATGGCCTTGTGTGGATGAGTTCGGGGAATGAGTACGTATCAAAATAATTTTTGCCAAGAATGAGGGAAAAATGAAAATTTTAATGTTGGATGATGAAGAGTACACAATGGCGGATCATCGGGAAGCTCTGGAATCGCAAGGCCACATCGTGTACGCGACCACGACGCTCAAGCAAGCGACGACAGTTCTGCAGGCAGGCTTTGTTGATTTGGAAAAACAGATTGATTTTGTCGTGATCGATTTAATGCTTGAGGAACCACTCGTTACGGGCTCTATTGCCGGGCTTAATAAAAATAAAGATTCATTGAATGATTATTATAAAAACTTAAAGGCACAAAAATTAAACCAAGGACAAGCCTTGGGACAATGGCTTTGGGAGCGTGGTGGCCGCATCCAGCATGAGAATGGACCAATGCATTGTTACTTCTCAAATGTGCCGGATTTATATCAGTTTCACAATGCAAAAAATCAACAAGAATTTTGGCGGGGTGCAGATAGCGAAGAAGTGGATAAGAATAAAGTTCGGGAATTTGTTTTGGATAAAACTGTTATTGCACCTAATGAATTCCCGACAGCGATTCAAAAGATTGTTGTGCTGTGGAATAAGCGGGGATGGGTTACCAAATGAAACGAGATACTTACGGCGCGGATTGGATTGGTGTGCCTGCATGGCGTAGTGCTCGCATTCGTGTGGTTTGGATATTGGCGTTGGGCCGCATCGAGCTGATTGCTGGTTTGTTGTGGCCACGCTTTTTAGCGTGGACGATCTTGCTAATGCTGTTTCAGTCAGGTGGCGTATTGGTTTTTGTTTGGCAGGAGCAACAGGTCATCAGTAAATTTCAACACGCAGAGCGCCTGTGGTGGCGTTGTATTGGCATTGTGGCATTGGGGCTTGGCATTTTTGCGCTGGCACAATGGCCCCCCTTCACAAATATCGTGTTAGCACTGAAGGATGCATTAAAGGCCAATCGCGGTGTTATTGTCCCGCCAACCGGTAGCCCCCCCCCTGATGATTTCAAAACTTATTTTGGTTGGATATTAACCGCAACCAGTTTAATTATTGGCTTCGTTGCAACACTTCTGTATGGAATTGCGAAGGATGCCAAGATACAAATTGCTGAGTTGAATGAAACATTGGCTAGGCACGACATTGCGCAAAACTCGTATAGCAAACGGATTGAATTGATACTTGAGAGTTTTTCCTTGGTGGAAGAAGTTGGTAAGAAAGCCAAAGTAGATTTCAAATTGAGTGCCATGAAGCGGGCATTGATTATAATTCCTGCCTTTTGTTCCTCAATGCAAAAATTGCAAGAGGATATTATTTATTGTGATAAAGGTTTGAATGATTTGGAGCGAAATTACCTCAGCTTGCAGGCAGCGATAGCGGTTATTAGCGACCCGCGTTTTTTTCGTTTCATGCACGAAAAATTCGTTCCTTATCTGGAAAGCCTGCATGCGCAATTGTCAAAGTCTGAGATGGCGCACCACACGCGTGGTCAAGCATGCATTAGTGAATTGGAGAAAATTTGGCAACTTGCCCGTACTTACCACGGCTAAGTCATGTTGGCTATGCTTTTTGATCCTGCACAATGGCTCGAAATCATTGCACGACTTCGCGTTGTGCATTGCTTGCGTGTGCTTCATTTGACGTGTTTTTCAGAAAGTGGGTGCAAGTAAGGCTTGTGCTCGCACATTCACAGGTGGTTTCTGGTATTCACATTTTGCGGCAGATATCTTGTTACTGTTGGGCGACCCGTGTAACGGTATGGCTGCATGAACCCGGCGCATTGCTTTCCCTTAGTAGTGCCGATAAATATACCGCAGTGACGGCATCTTCAAATGTAAAGCCAAGGCATGCTGTAAGTTCCGGGCTGGTCGCCATAGTAAAAAATGCCTTTTGAAAATTTGTAATTTGCGAGCAGCTTCAGGTGTCCAGGTGCTTGCAAAAAATCCCTACCAATATCCGCCCGGTACTTGCCGCTTCGTCCGGGTAAAAATGAATCCGGTTCTGATGGCGCTCCAGTTTGCTATGCCACCAAAACACCACTTCCTTACCTTTGTGAGTTCTTGTGCGCTGCTTGCGCGCCTTGTCGTTGCTCTTGGTATGGCCGTTTTCCGGGCTCATATCCACACCATATTGACCAAAGCGCGCTGGTGCTTCAGCCCATGGTTGTGAAAAAATTGCCTTGCCATGGTCGGATAGGGCTGACAAATGGCATACCAGATCGGGCAGAAGTTCGTGAAAGGGTTTGCTCATGGATTTGATGCCATGTAAGGCGTCGGCGTGGAAATCGAGTTGCAAGAAGGCAGATTGCGTCCATTGCGCCAGTTCTGCCGGGTTTTTGCTTGTTTCACAAATAAGCCAGCGAAAAAAATCTTGGTAACTGGCATGGTCTGCCACCAACCATATCGGGATGCTGCTCGTTTCCGTGCCAATCTCGTGTAAACCAGCCGGGTGGCAGGTTGGCAAAATCAGTGCAGCAACGGCATTGGCCTGGCTGGTTTGAGTTTGTTGCGCAGCCCAGGCAAGCGAAGCGGCTTGCTGTGCCTCGCCATTGATGCTCACCTGATGGCTGGCTGGCCGGGTTGCCGCCAAATCTTGCCACATCGGGAGCCGATTAATAATACTGGTCAAGCGTTCATTCATTTCACGAGGGAGGGGAAAGCCGCAGTCCGGGGCAAAGAGATCATAAAAGATTTTGTCGCGCCAAACGCTTTGGTAAAACAGCTCCTCTGAATAGCATACGCCATGCCCATGTTCCAGCGTCAGTTCAATTTGATCCAGTAGTTGATCCAGCGCGTCGCTACAGGTAAGCGGCGTCATCTGGTCAAACTGCCAGCTTGACTCATCAATCACAAAACGCATGCTCATGATTGCGGGCGGCGCACCCGTGTGAGGGCGGCGACATCAATTTGAAATTGATCGAAGAAACCGGCGGGCCAGTCAGACATGCCGCCGCGCCCGGTAAATTCCAGAATATGCGGAGCGATTTGATCGTGCCCAAAGAAATGCAAAATTGCTTGTTCGGCTTTTAATATTTGATGCTCGCCAATCGCACGGCGTATGCCGTTGAGCACATGGTCGGAATGGGTTTCAACAATCACCTGCACGCCTGCCGCGCTGATGGTCGCCA
>JBDLSU010000492.1:0-4040 GCA_039799405.1 Pseudomonadota bacterium
AGGTTTGCAGGTACTGGTCAGAATACCAAATCATGGCTGGTACATGAAATTCAAACTGGGTATTGTGACCGTGGAAAGCCAGGTTGCAGGTGCCGTCATACAGGGTTTGGCCGTGGTCGGCCACATACATCATGCTTGACAGTTGCTGTGTTTTCTTCAGATTGTCGATAACCTGGGCCAAAAACCAGTCGGTATACAGAATCGAATTGTCGTAGCTGTTATTTAGCGCAGGTTTGATTTTCAAATCGGTGTAGGCGGGTTTATTGACACCAAACAAGGATGGTTGCCATTTGTCGAAGTGCTTGGGGTAGCGATGGCTATAGTTCCAGTGATTGCCCAAGGTGTGTAGCACGATCAGTTTTTTTGGGGCCGGGTCGCGCAGGGCGTTGGAAAACGGGCTGAGCAAGACCTGATCGAAATTGGAATCATTGGTAAAGCCACCCAGATTGAGAAATTGCAAGACATCGGCTTCTTTGGCAAACACTGAAACCGGGGTGTCGAAGTGACCAAAGGAAATCTGGTTGGATAGCCACCAGGTTTTAAAGCCGGCTTCTTTGTAGGCGGTGAGGAAGGATTTTTCTGAAAAGCCATCTTTCAGGCTTTGAATGGCTGGCTTGCGCGACAAGATGACTGGCACCGACAAGCGGGTGGCTGCTACCGAGGTAATCACGTCGGGCAAGGTGATCAGGTTTTTTTCCTGGCTTAGCAGCGGATTGGTATTGCGCTCATAGCCGTTCAGGCTCCAGCGATCATAGCGCGCCGATTCACCGATGACCATGACCACCACTTCGGGCGTCGTGCTGGCCTTTTCCTGACGTGCGCCAAATTTGAAATCACGACTCTTGCGGCTTAAATCGGCCAGATATTGCCGCTCTTTGTAAAAGTCGATGCCGCGTGTCATCAGGCCGTAGGGCCAGGCCTGGGCAAATTCTTCCGGTTCGATGCCCATATCGGCCCACCAGGGCAGAAACGGCATTTTGACTCCGCCAATGGTTTTTTGGCTGGCTGAGCCGGAGGCGGATTCTTCTTCCTCTGCTTCTTCCTCTGCATCTTCTTCCTCTTCCTCGTCACCAAAGCCGGATGCGGTGCTGGCCAGTGTTACGCTGGTGTTGTAATGGCTGCTGTGGCTGGCGGTTTGAGCGCTGTTTTTGCTGCTTGCTTCGGTGATACTGGCGGCGCCATTGCTTGCGGCGCCCTTGCTGGCGCTGGCCTGGCTGGCCGATTTGCTACTGGCGCTGGCTGACGCTGCGGGTTTGGCCTGGGCACCAAAATAATATCCATACGACCAGAGTAAAATCAGAAGGCTGGCAATCAATAAGGCAGTGATGCGGGTCTTGCGGCTCCAGTCAAGCGCGGTTTCACGCACTGCAATGCGCCAGGTGTAGCCAAACCAAAGCGTGATGAACAGCATGATGGCAATCATTGGCCAAATCTTTTTGCCCAGAAACTCCAGCGCTTCGGTCGGGCTGGTTTCGGCAATAATGCCTAAATGATGAGTGGAGATGCCTTGACCGTAAAAAATCTGCAAATAAATTTCAGTAGGCAGCGCCAGAAAGGCGGGCAACAACATCCAGTGAAACCAGGCCGGGCGTTTGCAGACAGCCCAAACCACTGCCCAAGTCCAAACTTCCAGGAATAATAAATGCCAGGGATGTTCCGGCGGCTTACCGATCAAATACGGGCCAAACGGCACTGCCGACAGTAGCAGGTAAGTAAATAATAAAAACAAGGGCGCGGGGCGCAGCATTGCAGGTGTGGAAGGCATCGTGCGGTCTTCACTCAGTAAGCATACAAAACCCGGTATTATCGCCGCTTTTGCTTGGGTGTGGTGCTTTTCGCCTGTGAAACACCTTGTGGCGGCGATGCATCAAGGCAATGTTGTCGAATAACTGTAGGGTTTTCACCTATTTTGCTAGCTTTGCATTTTGTCGCTTGACCGCCGCAAGCTCTTGCTTTAAACTCGCGAGTTCTCGAAATTAAGCTCGTTTGGGCTTGGTGCGTTCTTTGGTCTGAATTTCTTGCCTTCCGCCCTGCCTGCCGTCTTGCTCCGAGTATAGTTTTATGGTCCCCGATGTTGTCGGGATAATTTATTAACGTCGTAATTTTGTTGGATTAAAAACGATGCCAACCATCAATCAACTGATTCGCCAACCCCGCGTTTCCGTGCGCGTGAAGAGCAAATCGCCAGCGCTGGAAAACAGCCCGCAAAAACGCGGCGTATGTACTCGCGTTTATACCACGACTCCAAAAAAGCCTAACTCGGCTTTGCGTAAAGTTGCCAAAGTTCGCCTCACCAATGGTTTCGAAGTGATTTCGTACATTGGCGGTGAAGGTCATAATCTGCAAGAGCATAGCGTCGTTCTGTTGCGCGGCGGCCGTGTAAAAGATTTGCCAGGTGTGCGTTACCACATGGTACGCGGCGCACTCGATACCCAAGGCGTGAAAGATCGTAAGCAAGCACGCTCGAAGTATGGTGCAAAACGTGCGAAAGCCGCCAAGAAGAAGTAATCGCTGTAATTAATTGCAGTTTTTTTGTAGCCAAACCGATTTCATGCTCAGCCGCAAGGCCGGGAGTGAACAGTAGTCGGCCTGTTTGGGCCGAGTAAGTGGGAGCTATGATGGCTGCCCGCGAGTGTCAGGTTCCATATTCAACCTGATTACTCAACTGAAGAGAGGAATTGATATGCCACGTCGTCGTGAAGTACCCAAGCGCGATATCCTGCCGGATCCAAAATTCGGTAATGTTGATGTCGCCAAATTTGTTAACGTGTTGATGTTGTCCGGCAAAAAGTCGGTTGCTGAAAACATTATCTATGGTGCTTTCGAGCACATTGCTACCAAGTCGGGCAAAGATCCTTTGGAAGTCTTCGCCATTGCAGTCAACAATTGCAAGCCTTTGGTCGAAGTCAAGAGCCGCCGTGTTGGCGGTGCCAACTATCAGGTGCCGGTCGAAGTGCGTCCGGTTCGTCGTATGGCCTTGTCGATGCGTTGGTTGCGTGAAGCTGCCAACAAGCGCAGTGAGAAATCGATGCCGCAACGTCTGGGCGGCGAATTGATGGATGCGGCCGAAAACCGCGGCGGTGCAATGAAAAAGCGCGATGAAGTGCACCGTATGGCAGAAGCGAACAAAGCGTTTTCGCATTTCCGCTTCTAATTTGTTGGGCCGGTTATTGGAACTGGCCCTCGTGTATTTTCGGCGGCAGCGACGGTTTTCCGCGCTGTCGCCAATAAAGAGATTTAGGACTGATTATGGCCCGCAAGACCCCCATTGAGCGCTACCGCAATATCGGTATTTCAGCGCACATCGACGCCGGTAAGACAACTACCACCGAGCGTGTACTGTTTTACACAGGCGTCAATCACAAGATTGGTGAAGTGCATGATGGCGCCGCGACCATGGACTGGATGGAACAAGAGCAAGAGCGCGGTATTACCATTACCTCGGCTGCGACCACTTGTTTCTGGAAGGGCATGGCGAATAATTTCCCTGAGCATCATATCAACATCATTGATACCCCGGGTCACGTCGATTTCACGATCGAAGTGGAACGCTCGATGCGGGTATTGGATGGTGCCTGTATGGTGTACTGCGCGGTAGGTGGTGTGCAGCCACAATCGGAAACCGTATGGCGTCAAGCCAACAAGTACAAAGTGCCACGTCTGGCTTTTGTGAACAAGATGGATCGTACCGGTGCCAATTACATGCGTGTAGTTGAGCAGTTAAAGTCCCGCTTGGGCGCTAATGCTGTTCCGCTGCAGATGACGATTGGCTCTGAGGATGAGTTCAAGGGTGTTGTTGATCTGGTAAAGATGCGTGCCATTATCTGGAATGAAGAAGATCAGGGTATGACCTTCAAGTACGAGCCGATCCCGGAGGATCTGCTTGCGACTTGTGAAAAAATGCGTGAGTTCCTGATTGAGTCTGCGGCTGAATCCAGCGAAGAATTGATGGAAAAGTATTTGGGTGGCGAAGAGCTGACCGAAGAAGAAATCAAAACTGGTATTCGTGCGCGTACCTTGGCCAATGAAATTATCCCAGT
>JBDLSU010000493.1:0-5313 GCA_039799405.1 Pseudomonadota bacterium
GCCCAACCGGGCTGCGCCAGCGCAAACCGGCACCATAACCCGCTTTCAGGCGCAAATCCTTGAGTGTATCGCGGGCATTACCTGCATCATAAAATAATGCCCCACCCCATTGCCGCCCGGAGAGCCAATGCTGGTATTCGGCGCTGGCCGCCGCCAGATAGCGCGCGCCGACAATCGCCGCCCCGTCAACTTCCCCCAATTGCGCCAGGCCATAACCACGCACCGATTGATCGCCCCCGGCCCGAAACAAATAACTGTTGGGAATGCCGCTTTTATGGCGCGAAAACAAGCCCCCCAATTCGACCCGGGTCACCAGATTGGCATGACTTGTCAGGGGCCAGTATTGCAGATATTTCAGACTGGTACGAAAGAATGGCTCATCACTGACCAGGCGCAACGGGGTGCCGCCAATTTGCACATGCAGGGCATTGCCACGGGTCGGGAATAATACATTGTCGAACTGACGGCGGGTAAAGTGAAAACTCAGGGGCAAGCTATTGCTGCTGCTTTTACGACTGGCGACACCACCCTCGACCCCATTCACGGTTTTTCGCTCGTTCTGGAATTCCAGAATCAGACTGCGATTGATCGCGCTATTGCCCCAACTGCGCTTGGCCGCCAGAATCAGGGTACGGGTCACTTCACCATTGAGGTCAATGCGCTCCCAGGCGCTGCTAACGCTGTCATTATCGCCATTGGATGCTGCAGGCAAGGCCCAATCGGCATGGACATTTTGCTTGCGCGTTTCCAGCACCAGAGCACTGGAAAATTGCAGACCCGGATACAACTTCGATGCATTCAGATCGTGAAAAGCCGCCTGCAAACGGTTACCGGTATTGGTGCTATAGCCCAGGCCCAGATCAATTTTTTTGCGCTGTTGCTCCAGCACACTGACCAACACGGGCACCCTCAGTAGCCCTGGCCCTGCGGCAGCATTGGGCGCATCAGCCTTGGTCGCATCACCATTAGCCAGCTCAGCCTTGACTACCCCGCCATTTACGGCCACCGGGGTTTGGCTGTCTGCCGGCAAATCAGCACTGACCGCAACTGACTTGAAATAGCGGGTGTCTTGCAGACGCGCCTGAAATTCCAGCAGTGCCGCTTCGTCAACCACCTGACCGGGCCGAATCCGGTTCAAATTGTGAATCACCGATGCCGGATAACGCTGCAAGCCTTCAATCCGCACGGCACCAAATTCGACTTGCGGGCCACTTTGCAGCGTCACCGTCAAATCCACCCGGCCGGTTTCCAGATCCACATCGGCCCGGGATTGACTCAGTTGCGCCAACGGATAGCGCCGCTTGCTGGCCTGCCGTAACAAACGGCGCTTGGCCGTTTCCCATTCATCCTGACGAAATACCATGCCCTCGCGCAAAGGCCAATCCGCACGCAATAGCGCCTGCTCTTCGGAGGCAAAACCCGGCAACTGCAACGCCACTTTGCCAACCTGGGCCGCCTGGCCCGGCTCCAGTTCCAGCCTGACCAGCCATTCCCGCCCGGTTTGATCCAGCGTGGCGCTCACTTTTGGAGAGAAATAGCCTTCAGTTGCCACCAGCGCACCCACCTGCTCCGGCAGGGCCTGGTACACCTGCCACCACTGCGCTTCATCCAGCCTTTCATTACCACGCCAGCGCACCAGATCCAGATTTTGTTCCAGCAACTTTTTGATGGCTGGCGGCGCAATAATCTCGACCCGGTATTCCAGCGCCAGCGCCATGGAGCAGCTAGCCCATAGCAATACTGCCAGCAAGTTGACCAGGCCGTATCTCAATTTCATGCGCACGTTCTCATCCAGCAGTTTTTCATGCCACATTATAGGCCGCACCCATGGCCGGAACGCGCAAGTGTCGCTTCTGAATCTTCACTTGCTTTTTTTAGTTAAATGCATTAATTTGATTTAACATTAATACTCATAACGGAATTGGTACCCCATTATGTCCCGCGCTCCACTTATTTACCCACTCGCCAGCGACAACCCGACACCCGCTTTATTAGCAGAGCAGCCTGAAAAAAACCGGGGTGATTGAAACCAGTGTGCACAGCTATCCCGACACCCGGGCACTGGCCTTGCAATGGCATCAGCACTACCCGGATCTGGATGGCTTGTTCTGGATTTCGCGCCAGGATGACCAAAGCCAGGCCTGCATGCTATTTGGCGACCGGGTCGATAGCCAGGAACTTGCCATTACCCAGGCCGCACGCCCCTTGCTGGAATCGCCCCAACTCAACCAACTGGTGCAGTTGGCCAAACAACTGGGCATTAGCAAGGCGCGAGCATTTGCCTCGGCGATTGTTGGGTTTTAAAGCGGGCTTTGTTATACTCGCACTTGGCAAATTCGATAGGACAGACGATGTTTTCTCCCAAAGGCGCACTGGTTTTGTTTAGCGGTGGACAAGATTCCACCACCTGCCTGGCCTGGGCCTTACAGCACTATTCCCGGGTCGAAACCATTGGTTTTGATTACGGCCAGCGCCACGCAATTGAACTGACGGTACGGCCCGGCATTTTGCAAGCCTTGCGCAATCATTCAAGCACATGGGCACAACGCCTTGGGGAAGATCATTTGCTCGACCTGGGCCTGCTGGGCCAGATTTCTGATACCGCATTGACCAAGGATAGGGCAATCAGCATGCAAGCCAATGGCTTGCCCAATACCTTTGTACCGGGGCGCAACCTGTTATTCATGATGGTGGCAGCCACCCTGGCCTACCGTCGTGGCTTGCAAGTGCTGGTGGGTGGCATGTGTGAAACCGATTTTTCCGGCTATCCGGATTGTCGTGACGACACCATGAAAGCGCTGCAGGTAACGCTCAACCTCGGGCTTGACACCCGGCTGACGCTGGAAACCCCCCTGATGTGGATCGACAAAATGCAAACCTGGCAACTGGCGCAGCAACTGGGCGGTGCCAGTCTGGTCGATATCATTCGCCAGCACAGCCACACTTGCTATCTGGGGCAACGTGATACACTGCACGCATGGGGTTATGGCTGCGGACACTGCCCGGCTTGCGAATTACGTGCCCGTGGTTATCAACAATTTATCGAGGCCATCACGCCGGAACCATCATGCTGACCGCCATTCTGACCGATATTCATGCCAACCGGCAAGCCCTCACCGCCTGCCTGGCTCACGCCGAACAACATCATGCCACCCGCTATGCATTTCTGGGCGATTTTGTCGGTTATGGGGCCGAACCGGGCTGGGTGATTGATACCGTCAAACAATACGTGCAAAAAGGGGCAATTGCCGTCATGGGCAACCATGACCACGCCGTGATTCACGAACCGCGCAAGAAAATGCACGCGGAAGCGCGCGAAGTAATCGAATGGACGCGCGGCAAGCTTAATCACGAACAACTCAATTTTCTGCGCACCTTGCCCATGACGGTGGAACGCGACGAAATTATGTATGTCCATGCCAGTGCCCATCAGCCAGAGCAATGGGAATATGTTACCGATACCCCGGAAGCCGGACGCTCGATGCAAGCGAGCAAATGCCGCATCATTTTCTCCGGCCACGTCCATATGCCCGCATTGTATCGCTGCGCCGAAGACGGCAAGCTGGGCGCACAATTACCCATTCCCGGCAAAGCCAATTTATTGCGCCCACAACATAAATACCTGGCACTGCCCGGCTCGGTCGGACAACCACGCGACACCAACCCAGCAGCCTGCTATGCCTTGTTTGCACACGCGACCCGGGAACTGACGTTCTATCGGGTGCCTTATGATATCGATAGTGCAGCACGCAAGATTATTGAAGAAGGCTTACCGATTGTATTTGCGATGCGCTTGGTTGAAGGCATTTAAATCGTAACAGCCAAAGGATGCATACTTGCGGAGATATTGCACCACCAGAAGAACAATATGCACCATATTGCACTTAGTTTCTGAATGTTGCGGCATTTTTTTGACAAACTCCCAGAATCAACCAACATCATTCGTAATTATGCAGAATTTCAAGTATGATTACCCCTGTCATTAATTTAAGCACCAGGCAATCCACCGCTTCTGGTTAATTGGATTGCCAGCACGCCATCATGATGAATGAAAACCCCCAGGACCTGATTGAGCAAAACCGCATCAACGCCACCATCTGGAGCGCCTGTGACACCTTCCGTGGCACCATCGATCCGAGTGTCTACAAAGATTATGTGTTGACGATGTTGTTCCTCAAATATATTTCTGATGTCTGGCAAGATCATTACGACAATCTGGCCAGGCGCTATGGCGACGATGCCGAACTGATCGAGACCCTGCTGCAAACCGAGCGCTTTGTACTGCCACGTGCTGCCAATTTCTACACCCTGTACCAGCAACGCCATCTGGCGGGCAATAGCGCCCGCATTGATCAGGCCCTGTCCTTGCTGGAAGCAGCCAATCCGGACAAACTGGGCAAAGTGTTTCAGGACATTCAATTCAATACCAATAGACTGGGCGAAGAAAAAGGCCGCAACGCCGGTATGCGCGAACTGATGGAATTATTTGCCAGTCCGGAAATTAATCTCAGCCCGAGCCGGGTTGGCAATCTCGATATCATTGGTAATGCCTATGAATTTTTGATCCGCAACTTCGCCTCCAGCAGCGGCAAAAAAGCCGGGGAATTCTATACACCGCCGGAAATTTCCGAATTAATCGCGCTGCTGGTCGAGCCCCAAAAAGCCGATAACATTTGCGACCCCACTTGCGGCTCCGGCTCGCTGTTAATGAAATGCGGCCGATTGATCCAACAACGCTACCACAGCCAGGAATACTGTCTGTACGGCCAGGAAGCCATCGGCAGCACCTGGGCACTGGCTAAAATGAATATGTTTTTGCACAATGAAGACCGGCACCAGATCGTATGGGGTGATACCCTGCGCGAACCAGCCTTCACAGTTAACGACAACACCTTATGCCAATTTGATGTAGTAGTCGCCAATCCGCCATTTTCACTGGAAAAATGGGGCCATGACGAAAAAGAGAAATTTGGCCGCTTTGAACGTGGCAGGCCGCCCAAAAGCAAGGCCGATTACGCCTTCATTTTGCATATGGTCGCAACCATGAAACCGGAAACCGGGCGCATGGCGGTGGTTGCACCAGCCGGGGTGTTATTTCGCGGTGGCAGCGAAAAGGCGATCCGGCAAAAACTGATCGAAGAAAACTTGCTCGATGCCGTGATTGGCTTGCCGCGCAAACTGTTTTACGGCTCCGGCATCGCTGCCGTGATCCTGTTTTTTCGCAGCAATAAAAAAGATCAAAAGATTCTGTTTATTGATGCCTCAAAAGGTTTTCGCAAAGAACAGAAAATCCAGAATACCTTGCGTGAAGAA
>JBDLSU010000494.1:0-3876 GCA_039799405.1 Pseudomonadota bacterium
GCCGACCAGTGCGGCAAAATGGGTGAAACGTCGCGGTGCTTGCATAAATGGCTTTCTATCTTGCGTGGGCATACGGCAATACGGGTCAGACGATGGACGGCAGGAACGAATCGAGCAAATCACGGCCGCATTCAAAATGCATGGCATCTTCGGTGGAAAACCCGGCACCCCAATACCAGCCATGTTTGTTAAAGATTGGCGCAATCAGGGTCAGGCCATATTGGATTTTGTTATTGCCCCTGTCATCGAGCTTGCCATAGAGGTTCAAATCAATGGCGGCACCCCAGGAATGGTTGGAAATTTTGGTGGTGGAGCCACGCTGGTTACGGCAAACCAGCATGCCGGAGGATTTTAAGCCGCGATACACATCAGGCTGCATTTTGGCGATGTCGGCCATCACTTCTTTCAGGCTGTCAACTGCGGGTGCCAAGCCATTCACTCTGAACGGGCCGACGCTATCAATTTTGATATTGCGTTTGAGTTTGGGATTGGTGACCGGCTGGTCTTGCTGGGAATAATTTTCTCGCGGATTGCCCAACTTTTCCAACATGTACGCATTACTCACGGCCTTCAGGCCCACATTCAGGGGGCCAAGGCTGGCTTTGGTTACTTCCCGTCGCATGGCGTCGGCCACTTCGGTTGGCGCAGCTTGATTGATGGTGGTGGCGGGCGTAATAACGGGTGCCACATTGTTGCTGGTGCTGGGACGGAACGCAATCAAATTAAGGCGGGTCATGGTCTTGCCACCGGGTTCAATCAAACCATCCGGGTGACGTAGAAAACCATTCTGGAAAGTGGTAATGGCGGCAATGGTGCGCGGGCCGCATAAGCCGTCGGCAGTGCCGACTGCCAAACCTTGCTGGGCCAGTAAATGTTGAACTTTGACGACATCATCCACTTTGTTTTTGCCGAGCTTGCCAACACTGGCGCTGATGGTGACTGACATATAAATCCTTTTTCAATAGCACAACATAATCCGGGGAGGGGCTTCGGGGAGGGAGCTGGCGCATTCGGTCAATTGCGGTTTGGCAGTGATCAGCGCATCGGGATTTTAGTTCATTTGCAATCGTAAGCTGGGAAAAAATTGTAAGGCAGTGTAATAAATTGAACACTGCCCCTGGCCGCTCATGGTGGTATTACTCTGTCACCGGATTGATATGGCGCGCCATCAGCCCATCACCGTCGTACTATTGGCCCCGATAAACACCTGATGCGACAGGTAGTAATCGGTAATTGCATACATCACCAGTTCACTGGTGCCGGTATTGTGGGTCTGGTGCATGGCCCAGCGCGGGGCGAATACCGCCTCACCGGCTTTAAACGGCACCCAGTCGGTGCCGATCAAAATTTCTCCCTCGCCTTGTAACAGGCAAAACAGCGTTTCATGGGCATGGCGGTGCAGGTTGTTGTATTTGCCGGGGGCGATGCGCACGATGCGCGGGTCCAGGGTTTCGGCGTCGCAGGGCAGGCGCGCGACGGAAAATTCTTGCTGGCGTTTGTCGTCGCGCTCGCTGCGCAGGCCAAGGCCGCTGCCCAGATTCATCGCCATGCCGGGGCGCTCTTGCAGACTGCGTTTGGCCTGGATTTTGTCGGTTTTGCTGGCAATGCGCTGCTGGCGCAGGCCCTGGTAGAGATCATCGAGCCAGCGCAGTAGCAGGGCCAGCGTGGCTTCGGGCGCGTGATTGGGCAAAACCTGGGGCGCGGGGGCGGGTTCCAGCACGATATGGTGTTGCTTGACCAGTACTCGTTGCAAGGCGGTATGGAACTGCCAGGCGCAATAGTCGTGTAGCAGCAGGCTGGCTGGGTCTTGTTGGGTCTGGCGCTGGATTTGCAGCTCGAAATACAGGGCAAAGGTGGGCAATTGGGCTGGGTCGATCTGGCTTGCCAGAGGGGCCGGACTTTGGCCAAGTTCAGCCAGATAACCCGCGACGCTGGGGTAGGGGCTGGCGTGCGGATTGGTGGCCGCCAGCAGGGCGTAGGCTTGCAGGCGTGCTTGTTCGGCATGCAGCAGCACAGGTTGCAGGTAGCGATAATCTTCCGGCGTGGCCCAGCCCGCTGCCAGCATCTGAAACAAGGGGTGGTGCCATATTGGCAATTCGGCGAGCGTGGTATGGGGCATGGTGTTTCCTTGAATGATAAAAACCGCTGCCAGAGGACAGGTGGCTGGCAACGGTTTGGGTGCAGTGAGTGAAAATCAGCAATAATCCGCAACAATCCGCGATAATCCGGGACAATCAGCGGCAACGAGCGGCAACGAGCGACAATTGTTGTATTGTAGTCCGGCTGCTGCCCTGCGTAAATTTTTGCGTCGGGTTTTTGATTCAGGTGCGCGGCAGTTTGCCAGTTTTGCTGTAAAATCTGCAATTTTCTGCACTTGCTCTTAACCAAATCTCGCACCCGCCATGTTTGAACTTTCCCTTGTTTCGCCCGATGAATTGCCGTTGCTGCAAGCCATGGCCGTGTTTGATGCGCCCATGGCAGCGGGTATGCTGGCTGAGTTGTTGCAACTAATCCATTTGAAAACCAGTGATGGCGGAGCCTATTCGCCGTTGCGAATCAAGCAGTGGTTGGGCACCTTACATGCCAAAAAGCTGCTGCAGCCCGATCCACATCATGGTTATCATCTGGCCCCGGGTGTGCGCATGGCGGCCATGCATTATGCCCGGCAGCAGGGCGCACTGGCGGCCTGGGTGCGCTGCACCCGCGAATTTTTGACCAAGCGCCAGGAATACCGGATTTGGTCTACCGCCGGTGCCGCATTTTGTGCGCGTGAAATGGTGTTTTCAGCCTTGCTCGGGCAATACGATGATGTGATGACCTGGCGCACCCGCTTTTACGGCAGTATCTCGCGCGGGGTGCTGGAACCGGCCCAGGGCTTTTTTCAGTGCGATGACGGCGTGGCCTTGTTTGCCAGTATCGACCCGGAAATTTCCGGCGTTTTACTGGCCGATTTGTTTTTCGGCGCGCGCTGGCGTTTTGATGATTGTCGCCGCGCGTATGAGTTTGCCCGTACCCACGCCGAAGGCATGTATGCCGGTAACCGCACTTTGCTCGATCAGGTGGCGTGGCAAGCGCTATTGCGCGGGGACTTTGATCATCTGCCGCGCTTTTTGCAAAATGCCGAAGTGCAAGCCGAGTTTGAATGCCTGATGGCGATTTTGAGCGGCGATTATGAACTGTCTTGTGAATTGATCGAACGGGACTTGAAAGCGCAACGTGCCCAGAGTGGCAAGCGCAAGATTTTTGTGCCGGGCGTGGCGGGCATGTTGTATACCGCCGCGCTGCTGGGTGCCAACCAGGTCGCCAGTTTGAAACGCGCCAAAGAGCAAATTGAAGAAGGTGCGAAAAACGGGCCGTATGTCGCCTATGATTTGCTGCTGCCCTTGCTGCCACATTTGTTGCAAGGGGTGGCTTTGAAACCACCCCAATCGCAGTATGCGCCCAAGCATAATGTGGATGTGCTGTTTTGCGCCATCGCGCTGGCCTGGCAGGATTTGCCGCTTGAAGCCATGATGGAACAGGATTTGATCCGTCAGCGCGGACAAATGCAGGCGCTGGGCTATATGTGGTTGGCGGCGGAAATTGATGTGGTACTGCACCAGCAATGCCATACCGAATTGACGCTGCCCGACTGGCACGCTTCGTGCCAGCTTAAGCCCCTGCTGCATGCGCTGCAACAAGAGACGGGTTGGGAACGCGCCTTGACCGCATTGGCGCAACTGAAATCCCAGGCCAGCAGCGCCACTATTACCGGCAACGATGTGCGCATTGCCTGGTTGCTGGAACTGGGGCGCTATGGCAACCGCCTGTCGCCGCTGGAGCAAAAACGCAGTGCCAAAGGCCAGTGGAGCAAGGGCCGGGCAGTGGCCCTGAAGC
>JBDLSU010000495.1:0-4023 GCA_039799405.1 Pseudomonadota bacterium
GGGTGGAAATTTTAAAGATTATTCCGGGCCGGGTATCGACTGAAATCGACGCCAAACTCTCATTTGACACCAAAGGCACCATTGCCCAGGGGCGTGAACTGATTGCACTGTACAAGGCCGCCGGGATTGACAAGGAACGGGTACTGATCAAAATTGCCGCCACCTGGGAAGGCATTCAGGCCGCGCAGGTGCTGGAACAAGAAGGCATCCGCTGCAATATGACGCTGATTTTCTCGCTGGCCCAGGCCATTTCCTGCGCTGAAGTGGGTGCGCAATTGATTTCGCCGTTTGTCGGGCGTATCTACGACTGGTTTAAAAAGTCCACCAATATGGATTATGTCGGTGCCGAAGACCCGGGGGTGCAATCGGTCAAGCGCATCTATAACTACTATCGCAAATTTGGCTATAAAACCGAGGTGATGGGCGCTTCGTTCCGCAATACCGGGCAAATTCTGGAACTGGCCGGTTGCGATCTGCTGACGATTAGCCCGGATTTACTGCAAAGCTTGTCCGAATCAAGCGCGCCACTGGAACGCAAGCTCAACGCCGAAGGCGCACCGCATGCGCATTTGCATAAATTGTCGCTGGATGAAAAAACCTTCCGCACCATGATCAATGACGACGCCATGGCGACCGAAAAACTGGCCGAAGGCATCCGCGCATTTTCGGTTGATGCGGGCAAGCTCAAGCAAATCATTGTGGCGGCACGCTAATTTGATCCGGCTCATGACTTGTTCCTTCCTGCTGCCTGGCCGGGCACTGGCCGTGCTGGCGCTATTGAGCCCGTTGCCCCTGATGAGCGCCAACACCCTGGCCAGCGCCAATGCGCTGGCCAGCGCGAAAGTACATAACAATCCACACAACAATCCACCCCACAAAACACCCGGGCAAACCAGCGAAAAAGCGCCTGACAAAGCGGGCGACCGGGTCAATGACATGGCCAGCGACAAAGCCAGCCGCGATCCATTCAAGTGGCCCTTTGCCAGCAACAGCATCTGGAATATGCCCATTGGCAGCGATGCGGTATATATTCCGGCCAAGCTGGCACCGGTGCCCGGCAATGACAAATGGGCACCGATGCCGCAAATTGACGATGAAATCATCGTACTGGAACCCGATGCGCCACTCACCCCGGTGTATAAAAGCGACGCCGCCTGGACCGGCAAAGACCGCTGTCAGGCCACGGGCGACTTGTTATTGGAAGTGCGCATGCCCGCCAATTATGTGGTGCCGCACAACAACAAGAATAATTGCGCCACCTTTCTGACCGCCGACCGCCGCACCCTGCTACAAGCGCAACCCTTCACCCGTTGCAAGCAAGAAGGCCCGGCCACCAGTCTGGTCAAGTTTCCCCCGGTGGATATTTATGGCGATGGTCAGCGCGGTGCCCATGGTGGTTCCGGCTTGTCAGCCTTTGGCGGCACGCTGCGGCTGGGAGAATTGCGCCCCGGCGGCCCGCCACCACGGCATGCGCTCAAGGTCGATGTGTATGCCAAACAGGCACTGTATGCCTGCCGCAACAAGGAAAGCTGCTATCGCTGGCCTGCCATTGGGGCTGATCGCTATGCGGTCGGTCATTATGGCACCCTGAAGCTGGGGCGCGCGCAACCCTTTAATCCCAACCAGGACGAAGGCCCGCACAGCGCCCTGAAAATGGGGGCTTTGCTGGCGATCCCGGCCAATAAAAACCTGGCCAGTATGGGGCTGGAAACCGAACCCGGCAAGATGTTGGCCTGGACTTTTCAAAACTATGGTGCGTATATCGTCGATGATACCTGGGGTGCCTCATTTGCCCTGACCGCCGAAACTGGCCCGCATGGTTCATTCCGGGATCAATTCAAGGCCGACTGGGGTTTTGAACTGGAGCAAAGGGTGCGCGACAACAGCCAGTGGACGCGCGATTTGCAGCGCATCGTGGCGGCGCTGGCGGTAGTCGATAATAATGGCCCCGACAGCATCGGCGGCGGCGGTACCCCGTTGCAGCCACTGGCCCCGCCGCTGCATGAGCCGCCACGTACTCGACCCAAGCCCCCCCACCATGGCCAAGGTAACTAATACGGCCAGAAAATAAATGCGCGAATCAGGACGTTGAACAATTTGTCGCAAAGTATTTGGTCTGGCAGATCCTGTGCGCCAGGAAGGACGAAGTAGCCACCACCAGTCAAGACCCAAGTCATATGGTGCGGATGTTTTGGCCTATGCCGATTTCACATCGACAGGCAATTCTCCTGAAGTCGAAACCAACGAAATCCGCTCCAGTTTCCACTCAATAATGCCCTCATCCATTCGTTTCGCTGAATGCCCTTTGGCATTGAGCAAGTCTACTGCCGCATAGGAAAGCAAACAATATTTACCACGACAGTAGGCAACAATTGGTGTATTGATTGGCAACTCAACCAGCCGCCGATCAAGTTGCATAAGCGGAATATTGGTAGCATGAGGAAGATGCCCATTTGAAAATTCCGATGCTGGCCGCACATCCAAAATAACGATATCCCCCGATTTTGCTCGCTCTACCAATTCCGCCAGTCCAACTTGCTCAAATTCCGCAGCATGAGATTGAAATCGCTCAAGCACCTCATCCACTTCAGATAGATGTCGATGGGTTACAGCTTGCAATGTTGCCACGAGGTCGGATACATCCTCGTCGCTCAAACGGTAATAAATGAAGTTACCCTCTTTGCGAATCGCCACCAATTTCGCCTGGCGCAAAATTTGCAAATGTCGGGAAATATTCTGCAATGATTGCCCAAGCATATCTGCCAAGGATTCGACGTTATATTCCTTTTGTGCCAACAAATCCAGAATTTCCAACCTGATTTCACTTGCCATCGCCTTGGCGACACGGGCAAACTGCTCAAACAGTTCAGTTTTATATTGGCGAATTAACGATGATGAATGAATTGACATTGAAGGAAATTCCGATATAATCCCAATCAATGAATTAATTGATTGCTTGATTGGTGGCGTTGATCACTGGAAACAAGTCTACCCTACACTCAGGATACAAATCAAGCCCCAATCAAAGTTAGGAGCGAAGGCCGCATGAAAAAGATAGTACATGAAGTTGCATTACGTGGCGTTGGCAAGTGTTGGGGCACAAAACGCACACTTTGCAATATTAATCTGGCACTCAAACCTAATGATCGCGTTGCCTTGATCGGCCCCAGTGGCGGCGGAAAGTCCACTTTGATCCGCATCATGGCGGGTGCCTTGCGCGCCACGGAGGGCGTGGTTGAAATCAATGGCAAGCCTGTCGAATCCATGCCATGGCAAGGATTGCAGCGGTTTCGGGCAAGTTGCCGCATCGTTGAACAACATAGTTTGCTAGTACAACAATCAAGTGTTCATCACAATGTTGTATCTGGTTTGTTGCCAGATTATCGGTGGCATCAAGCATTATGGGCAGCACTGGTGCCAGTGGAAAAGGAACGTGTATTTCAATTATTAGAACAATTAGGGATCGGTGCCTACCAGTGGGCACGTGCAGGCGACTTAAGCGGTGGCCAAATGCAGCGCGTAGCGATTGCGCGTGCCCTGATTGGAAACCCCCAAATCCTGATGGCAGATGAGCCCACCGCATCACTTGACCCCAACACAGCGCGCTCGGTGACCCAACAAATCGTAGAAATGGCTAAACGGCGCAATGTGTCCTTGGTTTTTTGCACCCATTGGTTTGACATTGTGCGTGCCGATTGCACCCGAGTCATTGCCCTGCGTGGGGGGGAAATTATATTTGATCATGCACCATCTGATGTTAGCGCCTTGATGCTGGAACAACTGTACCAAGGCAGCAATGAGCGCTATTGAACCACAAATTGCCTGGCGGCGCTATGTCTTGGCTGCTTTGGTTCTACTGTCTACCTGGTGGGCAATGCAGCTATTGGGGGCCGACCTGGGCAAGTTGCTGGATCGCGACGGGCTAGGTAATGCCATGAGCATCGTCAGCGGCTTTGCCCACCCGGATCTGTCGGCTGAGTTCCTGCGTCGAATTTTTGACCTCTCGCTTGAAAGTCTGTTTAT
>JBDLSU010000496.1:0-4270 GCA_039799405.1 Pseudomonadota bacterium
CAGGCAATGGCACCTGGAATTTGAACCGCTACGCTGTGGCGCGCATGGGCGATATTCCGCGCCAGGAATTGATCGTATTGCCCCCGGCATCGGGCGAAACCACCGCGCGCGGCATTGCCGAAGCCGTGTTTTGCCCGATGGGGCCGGCGCTATTGAATGCGCTGGCCATGGCAACTGGCAAACGCTTTACCGTAACCCCGGTGACGCCCAAACATATTCTGGAGGCCCTGAAATGACCCAAGCCATCACTTTTTTTGTAAACGATAAAAAAGTTGAATGCCGTGCAGAAGAATCGGATATGAGCTTGCTCGACTTTTTGCATGAGCGACTCGATAAAACCGGCACCAAATTCGGCTGCGGCATCGGCGAATGCCGCGCCTGCACCGTGGCGACCCGCAACCGCCCCGGTGCCGTGCTGGAAAAGACTCTGGCCTGTTCCACCCCGGTCAGCTTCATGCAGGACATGCATGTCTACACCGTGGAAGGGCTGGGCAACGAGCAACAACTGGCCCCGCTGCAACAGGCGTTTTTGGAAAATTTTTCCTTCCAGTGCGGCTACTGCGCGCCCGGCTTTTTGATGGCGGCTACCACCATGCTCGATCATATGAAGCAAACCCCGGTCAGTAAAGCCGGGCTGGATGATTTCATCATGAACTGGGTTGGTGGCAATATTTGCCGTTGCACAGGCTATGTGCGCTATCTGGAAGCCATCCGGCAAGTGGCCTTGCCATTGACCAAAGGCTAAGGGGGAGAGCATGAAAAATTTTCTTGATCGCATGGTAAGCAAGACGGCAAGCACAGGGTTGCTTCTGGCGCAACTACTGGTGCCGTTGCTGGCAGTTGGTAGCCAGGCCCAGGCTGGGCAAACCTTGCAGGAATATGGCGAGATGTGCGCCAAAATGATCGGCCAGATTCCGGCTTTTGATTGTACCAAGGGCACGATTGTACCGATCACGGTCGATGGCAAAGTGCCCGCCAGCTATACCAAACAAATGAAGTGCGACCGGCCTTCGCTGCTGAAATACGAAGACCACACCTTCGGTCAATGTACGCCATATTCACGCATTCACGATCTGTCATATGAGGGCGTGCAAATCTCGGCCTTTTGCCGCCGTGAATTCTTGCGCCCGGAAGACAGCCCGTTCTATGATGAAGTCGATATCATCTTGCACAGCCAGAAAAGCGGAGCCACCTGCTGGTTCCACGCCGAATACAAGCCAGGCAGCGAAAAGGGTTTTGATGCCTCCCGGGTGCCACCACCAAATGAAAAAACACCGCCACCTGGTAAAGTTTCGGCCAATGATTTCTGGTGGCAACCAGCCCGCACCGCCACCAAGGATTGCGGCGGCTGTCACGATGCCGACCCTTTCATGTTCAGTCCCTGGATCGGGCAAAAATGGCAGAAAGTACCGACCGATCCGCTCGGCAAATACCACCACCTTGGTGTGGATTTTGCCAAGTGGCAGTCCAGCAGCATCAGCACCCGCGACAATACCTGCATCGGTTGCCACCGCATCGGCAATCAGGAAAGCTGCCGCAACTTCATCGAATTTGTCTCCGGCCTGAAAACCCCGCCGGGTGGCAATCAACTGGCTAACAGCTATCCGCTCAGTCACTGGATGCCGGTCAATAACAGCCAAAGCCGCGAGTTTTGGGATATTGCCCATGCCAAATCGGTGAGCGAGTTGCTCACTTGCTGCAAAGATCCAAATAATCCGATCTGCACTATTACGCCGATTACAGGTAGTGCGAAGAAAAAATAAGCTTGATTTGCCGCTTTGTGTTGCCCGTTCTGGCCTGGCTGGAACGGGCTGGTTGTTGGGAGAAATTGGATCCTTTGAAGATGTGGGGGTTAATTTGTCCACTTACCTATCAAATCGGTTAATGCCTGAAGTGGCCGCTTGATATGCTCAACCTCCAGTTGCAAGCTCAGTCCATGTGCAACCTTATTGCGTTGTTCCAGTAAGGCTTTCAAAATCTCATGTTCCGATATTGAAACTTCGCCACAGGAATACATTTGATTCAACAAATTGAGCGCTGGAAACCGCTCAATCGGGATGCATTCATCAAACGCACGCCGTCGTAAAGCAGCCTCAACCAGGCTCCACAGATAAACCAGCGCTGGTTCCAGCATGTGCTTATTGAGCAAAAAGCTAATTTGTTTAACCTTGCCGGATAAGGAATTCCAATTTGGCAATTGTTCTTGGCTGGCCGGGAAAATCTGCTCAGAGATATCGTTTAATGTGAGCAAAATAAAGCGCCAGCCGTGATGTGCAGCGATTTGTAGTGCAATTTCATGGAAACGATCCACGGAAATTTGGCGGTAGCTGTTTTTTACTGCAAGCATCATGCCGCCTTCACCTTTGAATGCGATCAGGTCAGGTTGATAGTTGCCAAGCGGGAAGGGAAGGTCGGCAGTTGAGGGCGCAACGCACACGCGGTAGCCGTTTTGGCCCAGTTCAGCGACAAGGCTTTCGATTTTTTCATCAAGAAGTGATTTGATAGCTTCGATCATAGGTAGCTTTCCAATGAATCTGCCTGACAGACACGCACGTAAACACATTGCTGGCCAGAAAAGACGCCGTTGGCAAGTTCTTGTGGCACAGCGGTTACGTCTATTTCGTCAGTCAAAAAACGTCGATGGCTGTCTACATCCGTTACCAGTGAGTCATCCGCCAGCACTACGCCAACCAATGCATCCTGAATAGGTTTGATAATGTTGTCAATGTCTGCGGGCGAGTCGTCACAAAGATAGACCAGCGTTATAGTTGGCAATAGGTAAGCCGCGCCAGACATTTCTGGCCCGGCCATAGACATACGTTTTCCAGGCTTGAAGGTTTTCGCGGCTCTTGGCCTGGTGCGAGATAGGCCGTTTGGGTATGAGCATTTCAAACAGGGGGTGTTCATTCATGGTTACCGACGAACGCTTGGTTTTTGGGGGAATATGATGCAATCGGGTTATATTGTAATGCCAATGGATTCATTTTCCTTTTGCGTGGATTAAAATAAAACGCGCCACAAACAGGATCGCTGCGAGAATCCCCGCTATCCGCTTGACATACTTGTATAGACAACTTAAACTTCACGCTATTCCAGTTTACTGCCGCATTCACCTGTCCGATTTGCTCACTCCGGATGCCGCAGCAAGCTTCAACCGCAACCCAAACAAGGACCCGCCATGAGCTCGACCCAACTCGCCAACGACCCACGTTTCGATGCTTCCCGTGTCATTCGCGCTCCGCGTGGCACGCAACTTTCGTGCAAAAGCTGGCTGACTGAAGCCGCTTATCGCATGTTGCAAAATAATCTGGATGCGGAAGTGGCGGAAAATCCGCAGCATCTGGTGGTGTATGGCGGCATTGGACGGGCGGCGCGGAACTGGGCTTGTTTTGACAAGATTCTGGAAGTGTTGCAAACGCTGGAAGACGACCAAACCCTGTTGATTCAGTCCGGCAAGCCGGTCGGGGTGTTCCAGACCCACACGGATGCACCACGGGTCTTGCTGGCTAATTCCAACCTGGTGCCGAAGTGGGCCAACTGGGAACATTTTAATGAACTGGATCGTCAGGGCTTGTTCATGTATGGCCAGATGACGGCTGGGAGCTGGATTTACATCGGCACCCAGGGCATTGTGCAAGGCACCTATGAAACCTTTGCCGAAGCCGGGCAGCAGCATTTTGGCGGTGACTGGGGCGGGCGCTGGATTTTGACCGCCGGGCTGGGCGGCATGGGCGGGGCGCAACCGCTGGCCGCGACCATGGCCGGGGCGGTATCGTTGAATATTGAATGCCAACAATCGTCGATTGATTTTCGCCTGCGTACCCGCTACCTGGACAAGCAAGCCAAAGACCTGGACGATGCGTTTGAACTGATCAAAACCCATTGCGAACGTAAAGATGCGATTTCGATTGGCCTGCTCGGCAATGCCGCCGAAATTTTGCCGCAACTGGTGGCACGCGCCAAAGCGGCTGGCCTGCCATGTGGATTGCCTGCGCTGGTGACCGATCAAACTTCGGCGCATGACTTGATCAACGGCTATTTGCCCACTGGCTGGACGGTAGCGCAATGGAAGGCCGCCCAAATCGATGCCAGCCAGCATGATGCTTTGAAAGCCGCCGCTGCGCAATCGTGCGCGGTGCATGTGCAAGCCATGCTGGATTTGCAAACCATGGGGGTGCGCGCAGTGGATTATGGCAATAATATCCGCCAGGTGGCGAAAGATCAGGGTGTGGCGAACGCGTTTGATTTCCCTGGTTTTGTGCCTGCCTAT
>JBDLSU010000497.1:0-3102 GCA_039799405.1 Pseudomonadota bacterium
GCTGGCGTTGGTTCATGTCACGCACACAAGCCAGCAACAATTGACCAATGCCACAGGCCGGATCATAAATCAGATCAGTTAGCAGCGGCTGCAACAGGTCAATCATCAATTGAGGGACAACGTGGTGCAGTACCGCACCACCAGGCAGCAAACCATCCAGCGCCCGGCTAAAAATCTCGCCAATCCTGATTTCTGGCATCAAGTGCGCAAACGACAAATTGCCAATCATTGTAATGACATCGGCCAGGTGGCGGGATTGGCTCAACTTGGCATACCAGATGCTACGCCGACCAAAGCGTTCCGGGCGCAAAATCGAATACAAGGAAGGATGATTTTGCAAGGCGTGCCAGCGGTACAGTGCATCCCGCAAGGCCAGGCAAGCGTGTTCAGGTTGGTGCCACTGACAGCTTTGATATAAACAAGTTTCATTAAACAGCAGTTGATTGCCTTCCTGAACCGCCTTAATGTCGGCAGTCGGTTGGCGGAAGTGGTGATGAAAGCGGCTCGCTTTATCTTGCACCCAATCCGACATCAATTTCCAAAAGAGTAGCGTCAACACGATATCGGCAGTCATCGCATCCGGAAGCGCCTGGTGCAGGCGCGCTTTCGCATCAAACAAGGTGGCAAGTATTTTGTTCATCGACAGGCTGGTTCGAGAAAAGGTGTCATGGGTGCGTGGCCGGACTATCGGTCTCTGGAAGGATCAAGCATGACCTGGAGAGTCACATCAAACCCGCCCATCAAACCCGCCCATCAAGACGGGCGGTTTCACGTAGCCGGTTGACGTAGGCCGCAAGGTGAAAGCTATATTCCTGCTCGGCCAGGGTGGCATCATCAATCATGCGCAACCAGGGCGCGGCCTTGCCGCTTTGACTGGATTGATATGCTGCCAGTATGGCCTCATGGTCATAATGACGACTTGCCGCGATGTCTCCCGGCCCCGCAGGGGTGGCGTTGATGAATGCGACCTGATTGGATGCATGATGGTGGCGTACCATCAGCACACTCATGATCTGGCCCTGCTGCGCCAGGCCCGGTAATTCAATAATCGCAGCCAGGTGTTTTTGCTGCACCAGATAACGCCGTAGTGCCAGACCATCGGAACTGGCAAGCAAGCTCAATGGCAGCACCACGGCCATGCGACTGGTTTCCTTTTTGAGATAATTCAATCCATGCCAGATCAAGGCCAGGCGCATATCTTGAGGTACCTCTATGGGTGTGCCCTGCAAAATGGTTGGCGGCGCGGGTAAATTGTCCCAGTCCTCATGTTGCGCTGCCAGTCGAAGCATCACCACATCAGCACCCTCCCAGGTCAATCGGGCTTCACTGTACGAAGTCCGATTCAGGGCGCTGGCTTGTTCAATGTGAAACAGGCTGATTCCCTCACTCAACAAGCGCATACTGGCAAGCGCAAACATGCGCCGATCCGGCTCATGCCCGAGCAACACCAGACGGTGGTTCGGGATAGGTCCTGCCACCGTATCCAGACAGGTCAGCAACAATTGTCCTGTGCCGCAAGTGGGGTCATACAGCGTATCCACCGCCAGCGGTTGCGTCAGATCGGCCAACAATTGTGCGCTCTGGGTTGACAAGGGCTGGTGATCCGGCATCAAGCCCGGCAGTGTGTGCAGGGCTTGACGAAAAATCTCACCGATCATCAGGCCGGGCGCATCCTGCTGAGGGTTAATATTGCCAATCAACGTCATCACTTCCGCCAGTACTGCCGTGTGTTTGAAATAGTGGGCATACGGCCCATTGGCTGCAAAACGCTGCGGCCGTACCACATGCATCAAGCCAGGAAAAGGTTGGGCATTGATCCAGTTCATCAAGGATTCGTGCAATGCCGACAGGGCATCCTGTGGCTTTGACCAGCGACAAGCATCATATTGATTCAGGTGATTAAAACTGATCAAATTGCGGGAGGTAATGCGGGCCAGGGCGGTTTCGGGCAGATGATGACGCGATGCCCTGCGGCTGGCCGTACCGCATGACCAGGCCGACATCAACTTCCAAAACAACAGCGTCAGTAAAATGTCGGCATTGTCTGCCGGGCTGATGCTGGGTGGCATTTTGTTCAATGCCTTAAACAGAATATCCAGAATGCGGCTCATGGTTTTGATGTTGGTATAGGTGGAAACAGGTGAGAAGCAGCGGCAAAAAATACTGGAGCGTGGTAAGCGCCCCGGCGTGCAAAGTGTGGTTTTGCCTACCACACCAATGAAGGCTCGTTACATTGGCAAATCCTCCAACAAATAATCCATTTTCTGCTCGATCTGGTTGTCCACCGCTTGAAGTTGCTGGCGCAAATCACGCGCCATTTGGTACAAGTCTCGCAGCGATAGCAGCGCATTGATTTGCGACACGCCAGCCGAGGGGGCAGTTTCGTAGCCGACGCGCTCAATACAATTCGGGCTGACGCGCTGCCAGGTCATGGTTGCGGCCGAGCTTAATGCCTTGCTCAACACGGCCGGTAAATTGTCGGCAGCAACCGATTCCAGCGCGGTAGCACTGCCAGTAGCATGATCCTTGGTGATAAACACATAGACAGGGGCCGGATGCGCTTGCATCCATTCAGAAAATAGCGATGCCTGCGTTGCGTCGGTGTCGGTGTCGGGGGGAGTGCCATATTGGAGTAGCCTCAGTTGGTAAGCGATTCAAAAAGGATGGACTCATTGGGTTGGATGAACATCACTGACTGCTGCGCCAAGCAGCTTGATATCCAACTGATAGCGCTGACTGGCAAGATATGCGCCAGTCAAGCAGCGCATGCCTGGGTACGCTTGTCCTGCCTGCCTTGCCTGCCAGGCTTGTAAAGTGTGCGCGAAATTGATGGCATTGATAAACGCAACATCGTGCTGGCGCTTGCGCTGGCGCACGACCAGTAAAACACTGCCCACAATACCGGGAATTGAAACTACCGCATCGAGCAAGTTCATTTCCACCAGATGTTTCGATAGCGCATAGCCTTCATGACCCGACAAAAGTTTTAAGGGGGTAAGCACCGCCAACCGCCCCGTGTCGGGCTGCAATGCCGTCAGTGATAGCCAGATCAGGGCCAGGCACCTGTCTCCCGGTGGCCTTGCCGGGAAATAGGCCGTGCCT
>JBDLSU010000498.1:0-2942 GCA_039799405.1 Pseudomonadota bacterium
GGCGGCGGCGGCGCGGTTTTCCGAACTCATCAGGGCCAGATGCAACATGGTGGAACGTGGCAAGCTGGTGCCAACTTTCAGGCGCGAAGAAGTAAATTTTTCATGATCGACATCCTCTTCGGTAATGGTCAGCAATTCATTCATGTCCTGATTCGCTTCAACCACAATCAAGCTGGTCATCAGCTTGGTGATCGAGGCCATCGGCAAGGCTACGTTGGCATTTTTTTCAAATAAAACCTGGGAATTGGCCTGATCCATCACATACGCAACGCTGGATTTGAGTTCCAGCGGATCGGGGGTGCGCTGCAAGCCGGCCATATCGCCCACGCTGGGCACCGCCCGCTCAGCCACCATCACACGCTGATACACCACTTTGCGCCGACCATGAACCATGGCTACGCGCCGCACCAGATGACTACGCGCCGCACCGTTGTGTACCAGCACAGTTACATCACGCTTGCCCGCTTTGCTTGCTTTGGCCTGTTTGCTGGTGTGGCTTGCGGTGGGCTTTTTGGCCGCACGTTTTTTATGTCCGGCATGGGCAGTATCCGGAAAGACCAACAACAAGCTGGCAAATAAAGCAATATAAAGTGATTTAACCATGTACAACTCCTTTTAAAACAAAGGCCACAACAGCTACGCGAGAAAAAAACCTGAAATAAAAACGGCACCACCCTTTAAATTAACAATAAAAGGTGCTTTCAGTTTAGCAAAATTCGGAAAATTCGCAAGTAAATTAGGGGCTTAGCACATTATTCTGAACAAAATTCTCATTTGGGTGCGGTATTCATGAAACGAACAAACGATTCCAGCGGCGCACGCTCGGTTTGCAGGGTGTTTTCGATTTTATTTGGGTCGGCATAACCCAAAGACATACCGCAGACCAATTGTTCATCCTCAGGCAATTGCAGCACGTCAGCAATAATTTTGTGGTAAGCAATAAATGCCGCCTGTGGGCAAGTATCCAGGCCACGGGAGCGCGCAGCAACCATGATGTTTTGCAAAAACATGCCGTAGTCCAGCCACGACCCTTGCGCCAATACCCGCTTGATGGTGAACATCAAGCCAACCGGCGCATCAAAGAAGGCATAATTGCGCGCATGTTGCGCCGCCATACCTTCCTTGTTATCACGGGTCAAACCCAGCAAGGCATATAAATCCCAGCCGACTTTGCGACGCCGTTCAATAAATGGCGATTGCCATTGGCTCGGGTAGTACTGGTATTGCTCCTGATGCAAATCTTTTTGGGCAGGGTCCAGTGCTGCTGCGGTCACCGCAGCGGACAACTGCTGCTTGATGTCCCCGGTCAACACGTACACTTGCCAGGGTTGAATATTGGTGCCGGAAGGCGCACGCGCGGCCACTTGCAAGATTGCTTCGAGATCGGCTTGGGCAACCGGATCGGGCAAGAAGGCGCGAATCGAACGGCGCGTGGTAATAGCGGCGTCAACGATCGCAATGTCAGAAGGATTCGGTATCAGGCGCATGGATAGTTCCAGAAAATAAGAGAACCCGGTATTTTAGCCGATATCGCAACAGCATTCGTGCCGCCCTGCCGGGTTTTATCGCCCGAATTGTGCGCTTTTTTACAAATTTGTGCATTGCACCAAAATTTTGCTTGACTAAATTTCGATTGGACTTAGAATAGCCTCTGTTGCGATGCACAAATCAAATCGAACCCACTCTACATCAACAGGAGAACACCATGTTCAGCACATTCCAGGATCAATTCACCCACGCCAATAAAGCCAGTTTCGACGCACAAATCGCAATGATGACTGCCCTGACCAACAAAACCTTTGAAGGCATGGAAAAACTGATCGACTTGAACCTCAATCTGACCAAGTCTTCCCTGCAAGAGTCGAGCGCAGCCGCCAAGCTGTTCATGACCTCCAAAGATCCTCAGGAATTTTTCTCTCACACGCAAGCCCAGGCCAAACCAGCGGCTGAAAAAGCACTGGCTTATGGCCGCGAAGTGGTGAGCATTGCCTCCCATACCCAGGCAGAATTCACCAAAGCGGCCGAAGAACAAATTACCGAAGCCAATCGCAAAGTATTGTCGATGGTCGATGAAGTAAGCAAGCATGCACCAGCGGGTTCGGAAAATGCAGTCGCCGTCATGAAATCAATCATCGGCAATGCCAACGCAGGTTACGAGCAGTTGACCAAGACCACCAAGCAAGCGGTAGAAACATTGGAAACCAATTTGAGCCAGGCCGTCAGCCAGTTTGTCAATGCCGCAGAAAAATCAACACCGAAGGCCAAGAAATAATCAGGCGTTCAGCCGTATCCCTCGCGCGACCCAAATCGCGCGGAAAAAAAGCCCCGCAACTTTAGCTGTTTGCGGGGCTTTTTGCTGCTTATCATGAAAAGGCTGCATGTGTGCTTGCAGCCTGCGGCCATGGAATGATTACTCCCCCAAATAGGCTGCCTGTACCCTTGGATCATTCAGCATATCCTTGGCCTCGCCAGTCATGATGACCGCGCCCGAATCCATCACATAGCCCCGATGCGCCGCTTGCAAGGCCAGCTTGGCATTTTGCTCCACCAGCAATATGGTGACGCCTTGCGCCGAAATATCACGAACCACCTCAAAAATCTTATTCACCATAATGGGCGACAAGCCCATTGATGGCTCATCGAGCAATAACAAATTTGGATGACTCATCAGGGCGCGTGCCATCGCCAGCATTTGCTGCTCGCCGCCTGAGAGCGTACCGGCCATTTGGCTGGCACGTTCTTTCAGGCGGGGAAATACGGTAAACCATTTGTCGATATCAGCCGCGATGCCAGCCTTGTCATCACGCGTATACGCGCCCATCATCAAATTTTCCAGAATTGACATGCGGGTGAATACGCCCCGCCCTTCCGGCACCATGGCCAGCTTGCGCTCGACCAGTTGAAATGATTTCAGCCCCTTCAGCGACTGGCCCATGTATTCG
>JBDLSU010000499.1:0-3060 GCA_039799405.1 Pseudomonadota bacterium
CACTGCAACGCTTGCACAAAATCCGCACATTGCTGGTCCAGTCTTCCATTTCATGTGGCACCCCGGCCAGCAAGTGTTCAAGCCGATCCAGATCTTGTTCGTCATTGATTTCAATGGTGGCGACAAAGGTACGAAAGGCGGAATGGGTGAATAATTCCAGCACGTTAAATACGGGCAATTGGCGTCCGTCCAGTTCGCGGTAACCGACCGGTGCGCCGTCGTGCAAGACCACGTCACCATGACGAAAGCCCGATTCCAGATAGGGCACGCTGTCGATGCGTGCCCGCACCGGGTCGAGCCGGGTGGCCCAGACCACTTCACCATTGCCATCCGGGTTGAGGCGGATCGGCACCATGCCCAGATTCATTTCAATCGGGCCGCTCTCTCCCGATATCGGCAAGCCACATTGCTGCCAGGCCATGCGCGCCAGATCCCAGCGCCGTAGTGCGGTGGCGGCAATACCAAGATTCCAATTGATGGCTTCATCCCCGGGATCGAGTTGATGGGCGCGCAAATTGTGATCCAGTGAGCGTTGCCACTGACCACGATATTTATAGATCAGCCCCATGTTGTAATGGGTTTCGGCTTGCTCCGGATCAAGCAACAGCGCCTGCTGGTACTTGAGCAACGCTTCGTCATCTTGCCCCAGATCACTCAGTTGTCCGGCTTCCCGCTGTAGTGGGCTGGCTTGTTGCGCGGCCTGATCGCCTGCCAGATGCGGTGCCTGCTGTTCTGGCTGCGGTTCGGGCTGCGGTTCCGCTTGCTGTTTGGTCTGCTGTTTGGCCATATCCATTGTCTTCATTATTTTCCCCAGCACCGATCGCAATCCGGGAGATACGGCGCTTACCCTGTTTTTATCCACCCGCAATTGTAACATCTGCATCCACAATGGCAAAATCCATAAGCCGGTAACAGTGCCAGATCGAAGCTTCCGTTGGGATACAATCGTGACCTGGGAGGCCCACATGGTCAAGGTAATGTTGGTGGAAGACGATGCCCGACTGGCGGCATTAGTGATCGAATATTTACAGGCGTATGAATTTGGCATTGATCTGGTTGCGCGCGGCGATCTGGCGCTGGCCCGGTTTCAGGCCACGCTGCCGGATCTGGTGATACTGGATTTAATGCTGCCCGGGCAAGACGGCATGGTGCTGTGCCGCCAGATCCGGGCCATCAGCCGGGTTCCGATTTTGATATTAACCGCACGCGAAGATTCATATGACGAAGTCTCGGGTCTGGAGCAAGGTGCTGACGATTTCGTCATCAAACCGGTACAGCCGCGCATTTTGCTGGCCCGCCTGCGCGCCCTGCTGCGCCGTGCCCACGAGAGCACCACCCCGGAACCCGCACAAACCCTGGTGTTTGGTCAACTCAGCATTGATCAGAGTGAGCGCAAGGTAAGCTGGCGCGGACACAATGTGGCACTCTCGAATAGCGAATTCAAGATGTTGCTGGTCCTGGCGCAACACCCGGGTCAGGTGCTGTCGCGTGATGCGATTCTGAAAAAACTGCGCGGCATTGAATTCGACGGTATGGATCGCAGCATCGACAACCACATTTCGCGCCTGCGCCGCCAATTTGACGATACGCAATCGGAAAAAATCAAAACGGTCTGGGGGGAAGGTTATTTGTTTTCGCCGTCGGGCTGGGACGCTTGATTGGCTGACGCGCCCTGCCACTACTCAAACCACGCCGCAATCGCCACTGGCGCGCTACGGGTCAGTACCTGGCCTTTGTCCGGCAAGCTGGCAAAGTTGAAGGTGGCGACCAGAAAGTCGCCCTGCTTGTTTTCCGGTTTGTTGTCGGGCTTGCTATCGGGCTTGCTATCGGGCTTGCTATCGGGCTGATCACCCCAGAATGCCACACCGTCTTGCAAAGGCCAGGCAGTCAGGGATTGGTCGGCCTTGCGTAATTGCGGAGCGCTGACGACTGCTTTTTTGCTGAATACGAAACGCACACCACTGCATTTTTTGCCGCGCAAGACGCTGGCATCGCGCCAGTTCTGGTAGTCTTGCACTTGCTGGCAGGCGGCGCGCAAGTCGCTCAGTTCATAGTTGCCATCAGGCCGCTGCACAATCGAGACGCGCGGTTTCAGGCTGAGACGATCCAGTTTCTGGTTGAGGTGCAATTCGGCATTGTCGTCGTATTGCGCCTTCAACAGCGGCAATACTATCCGTCCGCTGTCGTCCAGCGGTAATTCCAGCCGCATCGATTTGCCGACCAGGCTCAGGCGCAGCTTGCTGAAATCACCCTGCACCTGCAAATGATTCTGAATCAGATGTTTGGGTTGCGCATACTTTTCAAACCACAACATGGCACGATATTGGTCGCGGTAACTTAACCACGCCACCGGATCTTGCGCCCGGGCGCTGCCAGTGCTGGCGCACAGCAGAACCAGAATCAGAAAAATCCGCAAAATTTTCATCGTGCTGGTCTTTCAAAAACGCCAGGCCAGGGCACTGGAAAAAGCGGCGCTGGTACGACGCTGCACCAGCGGGCTATTGGCGGCACTGCCTTGCAAATGCGTCAGTTTGACCGAATTGGTCAGAAGCCAGGATGAACTCAGTGCCCAGTTCCAGTTCAAGCCAAGGTGTACATCCTTGACGCCGCTTTGCGCGGTGTAAACGGGCAAGCCGCTGACGCTGCCCGCTGGCACGCCAAAGTAAGCCTGGTTCCAGGCCTGGTTGGCCCACACCAGACCCGCATGCAGCGACAATGTGGCATGGGGAAATTGCAGGTTATAGCGCAGTTCCGGTGTCAAGCGGGCCGCATTGCGCGCCGGGCCTGCGCCGTACAAAAAACTGCTGCCCAAGCGCCATGGCCCACCCGCATGATAGTGATAAAAGCCGCCCAGCATCCAGCGCGCCGGCACTTCATCGAGCTTGCCACTGAACCGCACATGACCGGGTTGAAGTGGCGACACGTCGGCATTGGGATCGATAATACTGACACGGTTGCCGCTTTGGCTACGCTTTTCCTGATACACCAACAAGGGGCCAAATTCTTGCTGGGCGTCGCCAGACAAATGCCAACCCAGTTGATTGCCCGCCACAAACACAC
>JBDLSU010000500.1:0-4691 GCA_039799405.1 Pseudomonadota bacterium
CAGATCCTGATCAACTTTACCAATAATGCGATCAAATTCAGTGAAAACGGCAGTATTTCGATCAAAGTCAGCTTGCAGCAGGCCGGTGATCCTTGTTCGGTACGCTTTGAAGTGATTGACCCTGGCATTGGCATCAGTGCCGACAATCTGGCAAAACTGTTTCAGTCATTCCAGCAAGCCGATGCCTCCACCACACGCCAGTACGGCGGCACCGGGCTGGGCCTGGTGATTTGCAAACAACTGGTGGAATTGATGAAAGGCCGCATCGGGGTTGAAAGCCAACCCGGTTGCGGCAGCACTTTCTGGTTTGTGCTGCCCCTGGGTCTGGCTGACGCGCCCGGTGAATGCAGCGACATCAGCACCGCTCACGACCCATGCTCACTGCAAGGCATGCATATTTTGCTGGCAGAAGACAATGCCTTCAATCAGCAAATCGCCATCGAATTACTGGAGCAGCAAGGTGCGGTGGTATGCCTGGCCAATAATGGGCGCGAAGCACTCGACCTGTTGCAAAAAACCGGCTTCGATTGCGTGCTGATGGATGTGCAGATGCCGGTACTCGA
Source organism: Pseudomonadota bacterium (assembly GCA_039799405.1). Classification (GTDB taxonomy): domain Bacteria; phylum Pseudomonadota; class Gammaproteobacteria; order Burkholderiales; family Burkholderiaceae_D; genus CAMBDR01. The sequence goes on from JBDLSU010000500.1 coordinate 564, forward strand.
CGGTCTGGCGGCAACCCGCCAACTGCGCCAGCAAGCGCAATTTGAGACGCTCCCGGTGATTGCCATGACGGCCAATGCCAGCAATGATGATCGCGCCTTATGCCTGAAATCGGGCATGAATGATTTTGTCAGCAAACCGATCCAACCCGAGTTATTGTTCGCCGCCCTGCGCAAATGGGTCAAGCCAGTCATGCCCCAGCCTGCTGTCAGTGAAACTCTCAGCCCGGCTGCCAGCCGCGCCAATGCCCCACCTGGCAGCGCTTGCGCGATTGATTTGAAGGTGTTGGCCAATTTAATTGGCAACAACCCGGAGAAAATCCAAAAATTCGCCCAAAAATTTCACGACAATGCTGAAAATGGGCTCAATGAACTCGACGCTGCTTGTCAGGCGGGTGATCTGGCAACCATTGGCGGCATTGGTCACCGCCTCAAATCAGGCGCACGCGCAGTCGGCGCAATTGAGTTTGCCGACCTGTGTGAAAGCCTGGAGCAATCGAGCAAAAATGCCAGCCTGGCGATGGCCTGCCAAATATCCGGACAATTACGACAAAACTTGCTGCAAATCCACAAAATCATTCATAATGCGTGAGGCCTGACCGAATTTTTGTCCTCAATCAATTTGCGCTGCAGGCTTTGCGGTAAGATTTACTCCATTCATCTCCCCACTATGAGAAGGCTGTCGCATGGAAATGTTTGTGCCAGATGACGAAGTTGCGCGACTCGAAGCCGAGTTATTGCAACCCGCATCGCAAACACGCTTGAGCGACCTGGTCTGCTTGTCCTGGCATTTACGTCAACGAAATACCCAACGCGCACTCAAACTGGCCGAGCAAGCCTACCAGATGCTGGTGCATGCGCGCTTGCCCGGACGCGAAGTGATGCAGCATACCGCGCGCCTGCGTCTGGTACGGGCCGAAGCCCAATGGCTACTGGCCGAAATCCAGAACGCTGAAATTTTCATCGACCGTGCCATCAGCAAATTCAAACATCTGGAAGACCACGCCGGTCTGGTCGATGCCTACTGGCTCAAGGGCTGGATCGCCAATGACCGGGGCGATTCGCTGGAACGGCGCAAGGAATGGGATCTGGCCCTGGAGGCGGCGATTGCGGCGCAAGACCCGGTGCGCATCATTTTTATCGAAGCCGAGCAAGCGCGCTTTGCCGCCTTACAACACTTACCCAGCGCCCTGCAACACTGGGAAGCGGTATTAAGCCGCGCCCTGCCTGATGCAGAGCCCGCATGTGCCAGCGCCCTGCACCATTTTTTTGGCATCACCGCCAGTCTGGCCGGAGATTTTGAACGCGCCGCCGCGCATCTGGTACGCACCCATGAACTGGGTTTGCAAACCGGCCAGATACGCTATGCGATTGTGGCGCTGACCAATATTGCCGATGCTTTCAATTCGCTCAATGATTACCGCACCGCCATCGACTGGGGTCAGCGCGGCCTGGATCTGGCACGGCCAACCGGCTGGATCGGCGTGATCGGTGCCTGCACCTCGCAACTGGCGGAACCACTGCGCCGCCTGGGCCAGTATGACGCGGCCCAGCATATGCTGCAGCAGGCGCTGGAAACCTTGCAATCGTTGCCCAATTCGCGCAATGCGGCGCTGGCACTGGAATACCTGGGCAATCTGGCACTGGATCAAAAAGATTATGCCCGCGCCCACGATTATTTTTTGCAATTCCAACAGCGCGCCATCGCCCTGCACCAGGCCGATTTTCAATTGATGGCAAAGCGCGGTCTGGCCCAGACTTTTTCGTTTTTGAATCAACCCGAACAAGCCTTGCAACTGGCGCATCAGGCGCTCGACCAGGCCCAACTGGAACAATCGATCTCCAAGCAAATTGATTTGCTCTGGATTCTGGCTGAAATTCTGGCACGCCATCAACTGGTTGAACCGGGTAGCCAGGGCAGCATGGACGCCATGCACTATTTGCTGCAGGCGCAGTCGATTGCCAAAACCATCGATGGCTTTTTGATTCCGGGTGATTTGCTCGATGCCATCGGGCGCGCCCATGCCGCGCGTGGCGAATTTGAACAAGCGTATCTGGTCAGCCTGCAAGCGAACTGCGCGCGCGAAAAAACCCACAGCCAGGCCGCCAACCGGCGTGCGATTGCGATGCAGGTCAAGCAACAAAGCGAGCGCGCCCTGGCCGATGGCGAATATCACCGCAAGCTGGCTGCCAGTGAAGCCCAGCGTGCCGAAGTGTTGCACCAGACCAGCAGTATTTTGTTGCATTTGTCGGTGATCGGGCAGGAAATTACCGCGCAACTGAATCACAAGGCGGCGCTGGAAATTTTGAACCAGCACGTCCACCGCCTGCTGGATGTGACCGCGTTTTCGATCTACCTGATGTCCGACGATGGTGCCTCGCTCGCCACGGCGCTGCTGGTGGAAGACGGCCAGCGCCTGCCACAACACCGTATTGCGCTGGACGACCCGCATTCGAATATCGCTCGTTCGGTGCGTGAGCGGCGCGATATTCTGGTCAACTGGCAGCCGGAAGAAGTGGCACACAGCCAGGTGCCCGGCACGCTGACCAGCTTGTCGGCGCTGTATGCGCCGTTAATCATCGGCCAGCGCGTCCTGGGTGCCATGACGATCCAGTCGGTACGGCCGCAAGTGTATGGCGAGCGTGAACAATTGATCTTTCGCACCCTGTGCGCCTACGGCGCGATTGCGCTGGACAATGCCAACGCCTACCAGCAACTGCAGTCGGCGCTCGATTCCCTGCGCAAGACCGAGACCAAACTGCTGATCGAAGAAAAGCGCGCGCGCCAGCATGCACAGCAACTGGCGCAAGCCAATTTGACGCTGAAAGAAAATGCCATTCAACTGGATCTGGCCAAGCAACGGGCGGAACAGGCAACGCGCCTGAAATCGGAATTTCTGGCCAATATGAGCCATGAAATCCGCACCCCGATGAATGCCGTGATCGGGCTGGCACATCTGGCGCTGCGCACCGAACTGGATCACCGTCAGCATGACTATTTACACAAAATCCATCAGGCTGGCTTGTCCTTGCTGGGCATTTTGAACGACATTCTCGACTTTTCCAAAATCGAAGCGGGCAGGCTGGCGATTGAACCGATTCCCTTCAATCTGGACGATGTGCTGCAACATGTGGCGAATATGACCAGTCAGAAGGCAGCGGAAAAGCAGCTCGAATTTTTATTCCAGGTCTCACCGCAGATGCCACGCCATTTTGTCGGCGACCCCTTGCGGCTGGGCCAGGTCTTGATCAACCTGGTCAATAATGCCATTAAATTTTGCCCCCATGGCGAAGTAGAACTTTCTTGCAACGGCGTCGCGCACGAACACGAGATGAACTTGCTGTTTTCGGTGCGCGATACCGGGATCGGCATGAGTGCGGATCAATGTCAGCGCCTGTTCCGCGCCTTCCATCAGGGTGATCGTTCGACCAGCCGCAAATATGGCGGCACGGGTCTGGGGCTATCGATTTCGCAATGCCTGGTGCAATTAATGGGCGGCAAAATCAAGGTCGAAAGCGAACCGGGGCAAGGTTCACGATTTTATTTTCGCCTGAATTTGCCAGTTGCCCCGGCCCCGCTGGAAGCCACCCCGCTGCCCCCGGCCCTGTTGCAAGCCAGCATTCTGGTGCTGGAGCCGCATCCGGCGGCACGCCAGATTCTGGTGGCTGATCTGAAAACCATGGTAAAACGGGTGGCCGCAGTCAGCACGGCCGAGCAAGCCTTCAATGCCCTGCACTATGCGGATCAACACCCGGACAGCATCCCGTTTTCGGTGCTGATCCTGGGTACGCTGGATCACGCTTTTGAACTGGTACAGCGCGTTGAGCGCGAATTAAAACAGGCCCCGCGCGTGATTTTACTCACCAGTGCCGGGCATGAAGCGCAATTAATCGGCGTCAACGACAGTCTGTCCAAGCCAGTCATATTTTCCACGCTGCGGCAAAATCTGGTGAAACTGTTCAGCGGCCATGGCAAGCTGGCCCAATTGCCGGTCGATGCGGCACAACAAGCCAACCGCACCCGGGTGCTGGTGGTGGAAGACAATGACATCAATCAACTGATTGCGATCGAATTACTCAATACCATGGGCATTCAGGCCGACATTGCCGAAAACGGGCAACAGGCGCTGG
>JBDLSU010000501.1:0-9599 GCA_039799405.1 Pseudomonadota bacterium
TGGTGCGGCAGAGGGCGCGCGGCATGTTTCAATCCTCACCCGCGCCGAAGCGCGGATGTCACCCGGGCCGTGGCATCGGGTGCCGCGCCTGGCCTGGTTTCAATCCTCACCCGCGCCGAAGCGCGGATGTCACCCAGATACATGCTGCCTGATGTGGTGCAACGGCTTGTTTCAATCCTCACCCGCGCCGAAGCGCGGATGTCACCAGCACCAGCTATCTCTATTGTTTCCTTATATTGGTTTCAATCCTCACCCGCGCCGAAGCGCGGATGTCACCAATTTCGCGTGTATTGGGTATTCTTCACAATATGTTTCAATCCTCACCCGCGCCGAAGCGCGGATGTCACGCCTCACGTGCAAGCACCTGAGGCAGAAGGGATTTTACGCGATTCTGCGCGAACCTCTGAAAACCTGAGCCGTTTCTTCCCAAAATGTTCACTCCTCAAAAATTTCACCAGCAATATCAATACCTTACGTTTGCGCGAACCTCTACTGGGAAGCCGCCTGCACTTGGGGTTCGCGCAGGCAGGCGATTTTTATTGTAACTTGGGCATCGCCCCTGTTCCGGCCAATTCGTTCAAAAAACTACAAATACGTATGATGCCGGGCATCAATCAAATGAAACCTTGCCAGTTCGGAAGAATTTCACCAACTTGCGCTATAGAATGAAAACCAACCTCTTGCAGAGTATTTTTATGAAGTTTTTCATGAAAGACAATTTGCACCATGCCCAACTACACAAAAATCAGCGCCGAATTTGAATTGGTGACGCCTGCTTTTATCGGCGGTGCTAATAAAGACAAGGTCGGTTGCATCGATCCCAAAGCGCTGAAGGCGGCATTGCGGCATTGGTGGCGGGTGCTGAATTGGCCCAGGATACAAAAAGCGGAGGCAGATGAGCGCCATGCGCTGGCCTGCCTGCATCAGGCAGAAATGCGTTTGTTTGGTTTTGCCAGTACAAAAAACCATGGCGGGCAAGGATTGGTGCAGGTCATCGTGCAACATAAAACCGGCCTGCAGCAATGGCCGGTGCCCAAACTGCCCTTGAACGCTGGCCTAATCTATTTGCTCGGGCAAGGCTTATATCAAACTGAAAGCCGCAGGCAACAAACCCCCGCGAAAATACTGCGGCCTGCCATCGACACGGGCACATTTTCCGTTACCTTGATTTTGCATTGCCCAGGACTGGGCTTTATTCCCAAACAGGATGAAACCCGGATTATTGAAGCACTGAAGGCATTTGGCCTGCTTGGCAACCTTGGCAGCCGCCAAAACCGTGGTTTTGGCAGTGTGCGCATGACCAAGCTCAATGAACAGGCATTTGCCCAAGACGAAAGCAGCTACATTGCGGCATTGAAGGAATTGTTTGCCCTGCCAGCAGCGCCCTTTTCTTTACTGCCAAGCTTTTGTGAACAAGCGCGGATGCGGCTGGTGGTGCCGGATCAATCGGGCCATATTCAACTACTCAATCGCAACGATACAAGCGATGCGCCACGGCCAACGCGCTCCCACACTCAGGCAGTTACATCAGCCTGGCAATTGCTTTCGCAAATCGGCGAAGAATTTTTGCTTGAACGCAGTTCTGGCTATCCTGCGGACAATAAGCTGCGCAAAACGCTGGGTGGGTTTACCGCGCAATGCTTTTATGAACCAGACCACCACTGGATTTCAAAAGCAAAAAAAATGGAGAATGAATTGAATCGCTTGCCGCCGCACAAAAAGCAAGCGTATACCAAGGAAGCGCTCAATCCTGAAAAAATACCCCCGCCTGTGCGAATCATTTACGGCTTGCCTTATGGCTTTGATGAAGGCAAGGAAATTTCGGTAAAGCTACCGGGCCAGCTTCTTGGGCGACGCGCTTCGCCTTTGCACATGCATATCACCCACCTTGGTGCGCAAGCCGCTGCAGTGCTGTACACCTTGCCTTCCGTTTTCCTGCCAGAGGGAAGCGATTTGCACATCAAGCTCGATAAAGCAGACAGGTCCGGCCATGATCTGCCAGTCAGTAAAGTGACGTTTGATTTTGCAAAGATTGATGACTTCCTCAACCGTTTTACTTCCGCGAAAAAGCTGCTTTAAGCCTGCCATGAGCTACTTCCACTTCTCCATCGGCCCGGTACAAGAATTTGTCAACCAGGCCCGCCGCACCAATGATTTTTGGGGTGGTTCGTTTCTGCTGTCATGGCTGGCCGGGGTAGCCATGCTGTGTGCCCGGAACCAACGTGCGCAGCCGGTTTATCCGCTGCCACCGGATGACTATCTGGATTGGCTGGCAGGCATCAAGCGTCCACAGCCCGGCAACCTGCTGGCCAAGGTGGGGGCGATTCCTAACCGTTTTTGCATGCGGGTGGATGCCGATTTTGACCCGCTACAGGTTGAGCAGGCCGTGCATGCAGCCTGGGTAGCGCTATGCGGGCACACCCGCGACCAGATTTTTGGCAGCACCACGTTATCCCCTGCCGTGCAAGCGGTATGGCAACGCCAAATCCTTGATCAACCTTCTCGCCTGTGGGAAATAAACTGGTTGATAACCGAAAGCGAAAAGCCGCAAGCCTTCAACCCACGCAAACACTGGCGCAGCCATGGGCGTGGGCAAGAGGGTGCGCCGTTTTGTGCGCTCATGGCAGGTTGGCAGGCACTGCCCTTGTCAGAAGAAGAGTTGCAAGCGGCCAGCCAACAGGGCTACCACCTGACGCGCGACGCCGAACTTGAAACTGATCGTGCCGCCCGTAGCAACAATACACCCGAAAACCTGTGCGCCCCGGCCCTGATCAAACGCCATTTTGCCAAGAGTTTTGCCAGTTTTAACGCGCCACAGCTTGGCTTGCAGGGCTGGGCCTTGCCGCCCAATGCGCCATCCACCCACTACCTTGCCGCTGCGCCTTGGCTCGCCGCCATGGTGGCCACTGTCAGCCCGCAACAACTGGCAGCGCACGAGGCATTGGCGGCCCGGTTGGGGGTGGCGGGTGATGAAGCCCAAACCCGCTTGCGCATGGTGCAACAAGCCAAACAGGCCCATGCACACCAAGCCGATGCGTGCAGCCTGAACGCACCATTTTGGTTTGACAATGAAGTAAGCAACGCCAAGCTGCCCTCTGCTGATGCCACGCAAGCATTGCTAACGAGCCTGCGTGCGTTGTATAGCGCCACCGGCGCCAGGCCCGCCAACCATTACGTCCTGTTGCTGATGGATGGCGACCAGATGGGTAAGATGCTCAAGCGGGTGCCGGAACAGGTGGCAGGCGCACTCAAACAATTCACCGACCGGGTACCCGGCATTGTGGATGAGCACAGCGGCTTTTTGGTGTACGCCGGTGGCGACGATGTGCTGGCGCTGTTGCCCGCGCCTGTGGCATTGGCCTGTGCATGGGCTTTACGCCAGGCTTATTTGAAAGCGTTTGCCGATGCGTTCACGACCGCGCCGCCGAACCTGCCGCCAGCCAGCATTTCCTGCGCCTTGCTGTATGTGCATAGCAAAACCCCGCTCACGCCCTTGCTGGCTGGCGCGCATACATTGCTCGATGAGGTAGCCAAGGGCCAATGCGGGCGCGACAGTGTGGCGATTCAGGTATGGAAGCGCAGCGGCCTGAACCTGACCTTTGCGCAAAAATGGCGTCATTTGTTCGAACCGGCAACCCACGCCAGTTTGCCGGACTTGTTGCAGACGCTGGCGCAAGATGCGCGCCAAAGTAGCCAGCCCCGGCAGGTTTCGGCCAAGTTTTTTCAGCGTGCGCAAGGCGTGCTGCAAGAACTGTTGCCACTGTACCAGCGCGCCACCATCCCTGCCGCGCAGCAACCGCTAAACGAGGCCTGCCAGCATTTGCTGCGCGAAGAATACCGCCATGGTTTGCCCAAACTGCCCGGCGAAGCGACGGTATCGCGCGAACAGCGCATCGCCAGCCTGATTGCCACCCTGATGCATCTGGCCGCGCCGCTGCCCGACACCACCCTGCCCGACTCTCCCCTCGCGGCACCACAGGCGGCGCTGCTGCCGCTACTGCAATTTTTGATCGATAACCTTGATGGCCTGGAAGGAAACCCGGCATGAAGCAATTGACGCTGCTGTTTGAAGCGCAAGATACCTGGTTTTTTCAGGAACTGCGCCCCGGCAATAGCCTGTGGCTAACGAGTTTGTTTCCGCCACCGGTACGGGTGTTTGAAGGTGCAGTACGGTCGCTGCTGCAGCAAGTGTCTGGCCAGCCCAATGCGCTGGCGGGCAATTTGCGCATTGCCGGGCCGTGGCCTTGCCTGCATGCCGATGCGCAATGGCAACGCTTATACCCGTGGCCTTTGCATATCCTGGAACAACGTATCAGCCCGGCCCGCGCCCAGCCAGCAGCCGGGGCGATTGCACCGCAACGTGCCCTATTGCGCCCGGCAAAGCAGGCCACAAGGTGCGATCTGGGTTGGGTGCGCCTACCCGAATTGCCCACCATGCCAGCGCAGGCGAAAGATGACGACTGGCAAGCGCCAAAGGACGCATGGTTGAAACGGGATGATTTTATTGCGCTGCTGGCAGATTGCCAGGCCCATGTTAGCCCGGTAAAACTGACAGATCATCTGCACCGCGAAACCCGGCTCGGGATTGCCCGGGTGGCTGAAACCGGCCTGAGCGAAGAAGGCATGCTGTTTCAAACCGAACATGTGCGCCTGCAACCGACGCTGGCCTTTGCGATCACGTTGCGCGTCTCGCCCAATGCCAGCAGCGGGTTGGCAGATGACGCACAAGAGTTATTTTTGCAACAACTGGAACAGCATATTGACAGCGGCAGGCTGGTGCGGCTGGGGGCGGAAGGCCGGATGGCGCGGGTAACGGTACTGGCCGATACGGTAATGGACGAGGCGATTTTGCCGCCGTCTTTTGACGGGCAAAACCTGGTGCTGGTGGCAACCAGCGCCATGGATTTTGATGGCCACTGGCTGCCGCAAGACTTTACCCCGGACGCAAACCAAAGCGGGCAGGCACAAAGCTGGAGCGGTATTTTTCATGCCTGCGGTGATCGCTTCAATCTGCGCCTGCTCAGTGCGATAACGGGCAAGCGGCAAGTGGAAGGCAGCACCCGCGAAGGCAAAATACGCAGCACCCACGGCCTGGGGCAAGGTGCGCGCGCGCTGGTGCCCGCTGGCAGCGTATGGTTTGGGCAATTATTGCATGGCGATTTCAAACGGCTGGCACGCGCCCGCCTTGGCATTGGTAAAAAATTGGGACGCGGCGAATTCGCGCTGGCAACCTGGAAAGAAGGAGATGCATGATGCAAGCAACAGCCCTGCTCGGCCTGCGCGCCGTAGCACCGATCCACGCCGGAAGCGACGATGCACGCGGCGCGGTGGATTTACCGATACAGCGGGAAAAGCATAACAATTGGCCCGTGGTGTTTGCCAGCAGCGTGAAGGGCGCATTGCGCGAGGCTTGTAGCAAACGGGCCAGCGGCCAGATTGATGTGGCGGCATTGTTTGGGCTGGCGGATAAAGAAGACCCGGACAAAGCAACGCAAGACAAGGCCGAACAAAACAAAGCCGAGCAAAACAAAACCGATAAAAACCGGCCCGGCATGCAGGCAGGTGCCTTGCTGGTGAGCGATATGCAATTGCTGGCGCTGCCGGTGGCCTCGCTGGATCAGGCGTTTCGCTGGGTCACCTGCCCCGGCGCGCTGGCGCGGCTGGCAAGGTGCTGGGCGCGCTTTGGCATGGCACCGTCTGCCTGCCCCGAACTAGCGACGGGTTTGAAGCCTGACCGGGCTTACCATTTTGATGATGGCTTGCCAGCGGGAAAAAACCTGTTTCTGCGCGAATATTGCTTTACCGCAGAGCGGGCCGATGCCAGCCTCGCACCATGGCTCGGCTTGCTGGCGCACCTGTTTGGGCCACATACCGCAGAAGAAGAATTACGCAAGCGCCTGGTGATTGTATCGGATGCGCATTTCAGCTTTTTGGCCGAATCTGCCACCAGCGTGGCCCCGCATATCAAACTGAACGAAAACAAAACCACGGTCGATGGTGCGATGTTTTTTGAAGAAACCTTGCCACCGGAAACGCTGATGTTTTTGCCACTGGCCTGTGTAGACGAGCGCAAGACCGATGCCGCGCAAACAGGCCCCCAATTAATGGCGCAGTTGCTGGCGTGCTTTGCTGGCGGCCGCCAGTTTTTACGCGTGGGCGGTAATGAAACCACGGGCATGGGCTGGTTTGAACTGCATGTTTGCAAGGGGCAATCATGAGCCATGAACCCGCGCGCACCCTGGAACAACTGCGCTTGGAGTACGCCATGCAGGTGGTGCTTGCGGCCAAGCAAAAACTGGGGGCCGACTTTAAAAAATATTCGGGCCGCAGCCGCAGCTTGCCTGCCCAGGTGATGCAAAGCGGCTTGCACCAGGCATTATTGTTTTGCCAAGCCAAGGCAGAACCGGATTATCTGTGCCTGTACCAGCAAATAGGCGATTGGCTATGCGGCAAGGTCGCGTTTTCCGGATTGCTGATTCTGGCAGGCCAGCCGGATGAGGATGTGCTGGTACGACTGGCAAAAAACGACATGGAACAATACATGTTGGCCACGCGGGAAGCGCTGGCCTTGCTGGTTCACATCAAACGGTTGGCCAAGGCGTTTGAGGAGCAAACAGACGATGAACAATGAGATAGGCAAAAGTCAGGGCCAAAGTCAGGGCATGTATGCTGGTTTTGCCGACGCTTACAAAACGGCACTAACCGCACCCGGCAGCATCAATTGGGCCTTGCGCTTTGAGCGATTTTGTCCGTTTGGTGGCAAAGCGGATGGCGGTGCCTGTTTCGATCTGGCAGGTGAGGCGGCGAAATTTAACTGGCTCAAGCAATTTGACGGCGAAAAAGCGGGTTGCGCAACGCAATTAATGCAGGAACATGCGCGGCGCGACCGCTTGTGTCAGGCCATTGATGGCCGGATGTTTGAGCTGGAACTGGATTGGCGCTTCTTGACTGGCAGCGGCAATCCGCATCCGATAGAAAACGGCCTGAGCTGGCATCCCACACTGGGCGTGCCGTATTTGCCAGCCAGCAGTTTCAAGGGCTTGTTGCGTGCTTTTCTGGAACATTGGCAAGGTGATGCCGCCACATTGCAGCGCTCTTTGTTTGGGGATACGCAAGCGGCAGGTCTTTTGCAGTTTTTTGATCTGCTGCCAACCGAACCAGTGACGTTGCAGGCCGACGTGATGACGCCGCACCATGGCAACTGGTATGTTGCCGGTGGCGACAGCAAAACCGCACTTGCCCCGGAAAACATCCCCGCCCCCTGGCACAACCCGGTGCCGATTCCGTTTCTGGTGGTGCAACAACCCTTCATCTTGCGCGCCATGGTGGCCCCGGCGCGTGGTGTACAAGCCGATTCACTGTGGGATGATCTGCAAACCTTGATAGCGGAAGCCTTTGCCGTGGCCGGTGCGGGTGCCAAAACCGCCAGTGGCTATGGGCGAATGACGTTGACGCAGGGCTACGCCACCAGCGCGCAAGCCCAAACGGCGCGCATGGCCGCCGCCGCGCAGGCAGCAAGGCAATTGCAACTGGATCAGGAAGAAGCGCAACAGCGGCAGCGCGCCGTGGAAGCCGCAGCACAAGCGCAAGCCAGCCGCGACGCCGAAAAACAAAGGCGTGAGAATTTGCCGCAGGCAGAAAAAGCGCAAGAACTGGTAAAACTGGTGTTGAGCAAAGGCAATGCACGCGCCATTGCCGGGTACTTGAATGGCAAGAACTTCAAGCATGATCTGGAAGAATGGAACATCGCGCGCAGCGAGATGAAAAGCGCTTTCCATCAGGATGCGCAAATGCTGGCGCACATCAGGCAGTGGGCGGGTAAAAAAGGCGATGAAGGCGCGGCCTATGAAGAATTCAAGCCGCCCAAAAAATCCGCTTAGGCTGGGCTACGGGGCGGGCTTGTCAAAGTGGCGGGCATAGGCTGCCATGTCGATGGCTGGCACGCTGCCCAGGTCTTGCAGCAGGGTGATCAGGTTGAATAGCCAGGCGGTGGTTTTGCCGCTGCCTGAGTACCATTCGTAACCGTTGTCAGCCTTCTGGACAAACCAGCCATGTCTGGCAATACAACCCGTCACAAGCTGTTTTTCTCGTGGTACCTTCTGCAGGTGCTCCAACATGGGGTCGCCCCAAACCGGGTTCCATTCACATTCCAGCGCCAAAATACCTCCAATGATGGGGAATGGTTTTTTGGGGGAAATTGGTTTTATGGTATTGGCATTGGTAATCGCTACGCCATTGCGGTCGAAATCAGCGACGGTGGCAAATTTGTCGAGTGCCTCGGCAATGTAGTCCGCGTTGATTTTCTGCTTGACTTCAAACACCGCATACACGCTTTCGGCGGGCAAAATAATTTCACCGGAAAAATCAAAAATCGGTGGTGTAAAGTGGCGGTCGTAGATGACCAGATCAATTTGCTTGCTGAAATTACCTTTCTTATCGACAATATGCGCCCGGTCGATTTTGTATCGCTGAGGCAAATATTTACGCAGCAATTCTACCCAAACCGTCTCCGAGGCATCGCCCTTGGTAGTCGTATGTTGAAATGCATGGCGTGATACATCAAGCCGGTTTTCGACATCGGCTTGCAATGCATTTAATAAATAGTTCAAACTCCATTCACTCATAACATCCTCAATTGGTTTTCAATCATAAAAGCAGTTATCGCTAGCCCAAAAAAGGGATGCATGGGATCGGTGTGGCAGGCAGGCTATGCTGGTTTCACAAAGCAAATCTGATGACATTCGCACCCACGCCGAAGCGCGGGTGGAATGTGCCTAGGCAATTCAAAATTTAATGGAAATATCAGGCAATGGTTTCAATCCTCACCCGCGCCGAAGCGCGGATGTCACCTCCGACCAATCAACTGTTTCGATCTGGCCCATTTGTTTCAATCCTCACCCGCGCCGAAGCGCGGATGTCACCTGACCCAAGCCAATTGCAAGTCCACTGCTGAGGCGTTTCAATCCTCACCCGCGCCGAAGCGCGGATGTCACCGAAGGCGCGGTCATGGTCGAAGTGGACGGCCAGGGTTTCAATCCTCACCCGCGCCGAAGCGCGGATGTCACCCCCACACTTGTTGCAAAGTACAGTACCACGCAGGTTTCAATCCTCACCCGCGCCGAAGCGCGGATGTCACTTTCCAGCGACGGCAGCCATCGCCAGATATTTGATGTTTCAATCCTCACCCGCGCCGAAGCGCGGATGTCACCCGCGTCAGTACGTGTGACGGTAACGGTGCCAGATGTTTCAATCCTCACCCGCGCCGAAGCGCGGATGTCACCCACTGTCGGCTCGCTCGTCTCAGCCATGGCGGTTGTTTCAATCCTCACCCGCGCCGAAGCGCGGATGTCACGCCAACTTTTTTAATTCATCTTCGCTGGCAGACTGTTTCAATCCTCACCCGCGCCGAAGCGCGGATGTCACTACTCGCAAGTCAATTGAGCATGACCACACCCTTAGTTTCAATCCTCACCCGCGCCGAAGCGCGGATGTCACAAAGCATTCGCAAATATTCTGATGGAGCCGCTATGTTTCAATCCTCACCCGCGCCGAAGCGCGGATGTCACCCTGATACGGGATTTACCCGACATGCATTACAT
>JBDLSU010000502.1:0-2869 GCA_039799405.1 Pseudomonadota bacterium
CAGGTCGATGAATATTTGCGCAGGATTGTCGGATGAGCTGTTCAGAATCATTCCAGAGCGAATGCTCCCTCTTGAAAAGCGTGATGAGCACGCTCAAGATTGGTGCTATCGTGCTTGATTCGTCGCAACAGGTCGTGCTGTGGAACCAGTGGATGGAAAAGCATTCCGGTTTTAACGCAGCCCAGGTGTTGGGGCGCGATTTATTTGTGCTGTTCCCCGAACTGCGCCAGGGGCGGATTCAATCAGCCGTCCATCAGGCTTTGCAAAAAAACAGTTTCCCTTCGGTTTTATCGCAAAAATTAAACAAAGCGCCCTTCCCGCTGTACAGTCACTTTCCGCTCGAAGAAGAAGCGGCCAATCAGGAGCGCATGCAACAGGCGGTCGAAATCATTCCGCTGAAACTGCCGGATATGCCGCGCCATTGCCTGATTCAAATCAACGATGTCAGTGCCGCTGTCGGGCGCGAGCGGCTCTTGCTCGACCAGACCCTGGTGCTACGCTCGCAAACTTTGCTCGACGGGTTGACCTGCATTGCCAACCGCCGTCATTTTGACCTGACCATCGACAAAGAAATGCGGCGCGCCAAGCGCACCAACTTGCCAATGTCGCTGGCTCTGGTGGATATTGACTATTTCAAAGCCTATAACGACTACTATGGGCACCAGAAAGGCGATGATTGCCTGATTCAGGTGGCAGCCGAGTTATCCACCTCGATGCGGCGGCCGGCCGATTTTGTGGCGCGCTATGGCGGTGAAGAATTTGCGGTGATTTTACCCGAGACCAACCAGATGAATGCCGCTAAAATCATGGAAGGCATACGCTGTAAAATCGCCGGGCGCATGATGGAGCATCAAAGCTCGGTGGTCGCCAATCATATTTCCGTCAGTATCGGGGTTGCGACCTTCAACGCAGAGACCGATATCGACGTCAAGGATTTGATTGGCCATGCTGACCAAGCCTTGTATCAAGCCAAAGGTGATGGCAGAAACCGTGTCGTCATTTATGATCCGGATTTGAAACTGTAAGCTATTATCGGTCTGTTCGCCCCGCCCCCGCCTATCTCGCCATTCAAAAAACCAGCCCAACCAGGGGAGACCATCATGCCACTCTTTTATGATGATAACGGTGCGTATGAACGCTCAGCACCGAATATTGATGATTTTGCCATCGAAATATTTCTTGAACCTGGCGAATATTTTGTCGGCGACAACAGCTTTGTCGTAAAAACCTTGCTAGGTTCTTGTGTTTCGATCACGCTCTGGCACCCGCAACGCCGCTTCGGTGCCATGTGCCATTTTTTGCTGTCAACCCGGCCCCAGCTCAATCTGGCCCAGCCCGACCGCCGCAAGCGTGGCCAGGAGCTCGACGGCCGCTACGCCGATGAGGTGCTGTTGCTGATGATCCAGCAATTGCGGGCCGAAAATGTCCCGATTGAACAGTGTCAGGGCAAAATTTTCGGCGGGGCCAATATGTTTCCGCAACGTCGTCAGGAAGACCATATCCAGATCGGTAGAAAGAATGGCGAAACCGCGCGCCTGCTGTTACGCTCGCATGGCATTCCGATTGTGTCGGAAGATTTATATGGTGACGGCCATCGCGAAATCATCTTCAATGTCGCCAATGGCGATGTTTGGATGCGCCAGGTGGTGTTACCATCGGATGCACGATTCTAGGCCGGAGCGACACTAGAGCAAATTATTTGCGCAGACTGGCTGAGCTTTTACCGGCTATTCATGCGATACTCAAACCTTATAGTTTGACCAAGGCCGCGCAAAAGCCGCACCACCCATCAACGGAAATTGTGCTCATGGACGCGATTCAAGCCCTGCTTTCCCAGCTCAAGCAAAATTATATTGCGGAGCTACCTGATCGGTTCGATCAAATGGAAGCGATTGTATTGCAAATTGAGAATGACGGTTTTAATTGGGATGCGTATCACGAGTTATACCGGTTGGTACACAGCCTGAAAGGCAGCGGCGGCACCTATGGCTTGCAAATTATTGGCAGTATTTGCCACCCGCTGGAAGATTACCTGAATACCCTTAACGAAAAATCCGGTTTGCGCCAGGCGGAGTTTGGCAATATTGTGTTGTCGTATATCGATTTATTGCGCGACGTTGGCAACCGTTTGCATAACCGCCAATCCACCTTTCATGATATTGATGCCGTCCTGACCAAACTCAGTCAGCGCGCCTTCGCGCCGCGCTATTCTGCCTTGCTGGTGGAAAACTCGGCGGTGGTGATCAAAATCTTGCGGCAAAATCTGGCCCCCTTCAATTTTCGGGTCGCGGTCGAATACGATGGTTATCTGGCACTCGGCCGCGCCCTGATCGAACCATTTGATTTGATCATTTCCGGGCAGGAAGTCAAACAACTCAATGGCTGGGCCTTTCTCAGTGCCCTAAAACTGGCGCGGGGTATTAACAGCGACATCCCGGCCATTTTGATCAGTTCCAATAGCGATATGGATAAAGCCGATTTTCCAGGCGAGTTTTTACTGTGCAAAGATGACCAGCTTGGCAATAATTTGCGCAAAACGCTGCAAATTATTGTCAGCAAGTTTGAAAGCGTGGATAACAAAGCTGCGCAGAATCCATCGGGCATATGATCTTTTTCCCGCTACTGACGGTAGAATGAACAACAAAAGCGAACAATCGCTCCGCCGGATTCATCATTCAAGGAATTGTTGTGCCCCGAATTCTTGCAAATCCATTGTTGTTGCTGCTTGCGGCCTGTATGCCGCTCTCACCTGTTCAGGCCCAGGATCTGCTTTCTGAGCCGGAAGGCTGGATCGGTTCGGCCGCCCTGCTGGCGGTCATGATCCTGCCCGCCGCATTGTTTGCCTGGTTGTTTTTGAGGCAGCGCTTTT
>JBDLSU010000503.1:0-3161 GCA_039799405.1 Pseudomonadota bacterium
TCATAAGGTATGTTTAATTGGAAACGAATCCGGCCTGCCTCCCCGCAAGCCGAATGCAAAAAAAGCAGCTACGGCTGCTTTCACCTGAGATTGGCCGGTATCCGGGCTGGCAGATATGAGCAATTAATCTTCCCATGGAGAATCCACAGTGAGTTTGTAAATTGCCTTGCCGCAAATAGCGACATCTGCTTACCGTTGCGGGGGCAGCACACGTTAAATAGCCGGTTCGGCAATTCCGTGTTTCCCGTTTAACTGCATTCATGAACAGAATGCGTGCACCAAATCGGCGCTATTGTAATGCCATATGTCAGAAACAACAAGCTCGATGATGGGCCAACGCAATTGATTGCGCTGGCATCAGTAGTGATATTGGTGTCAGCAATGGTCGAATCATCCGGTCTGTTACTGGCACACCCCGGCCAGCTCGGACAATATTTCCGGTGCGGCCTCCGGCATCAGGCCAATGGCCCATAAATCCCACAATTTGCCCTGAAGCACCCTGACTTCTACAAAACCCGCCTCGATCAAGGCCTCACCCAGTGTGGTTGAAGTAAAACCGGTACGATGGGCCATATAATGCTTGCCCTGGACTAATGAGCGTTGATGCCCGAACAGGACATCCAATGGCGTAATCGCGCCTACCTCGGACATATACATTGGCCGGGTCAGATTGTCGGCCAAAATTTGTTTGGCCACAGCGCGCAAATCGGGCAGATTCACCAGAAAAAAACCATTGGGCTTGAGGACACGCATAAACTCACCCAGGGCCAATGGCACCTCATAACTGTGTAAATGCTCCAGATTATGCGATGACCAAATCGCATCGACGCAGTCGTCCGGCAACATGCTCAGATCGGTAATGCTGGCAACAATATCAGGCCGTACCGAAGGATCAATGTCAAGCCGGATTTCACGCCAACCCGGGTTGCGAAAACACACAGGTAAGCGCTCATAATTGGCACGCCCGCAACCGACATGCAGGAAGTTGCGCATCATCGCCGCAGCCGACGGCGTTGATCGTGGTAACGATGCATCAGATACTTGAGTTTCAGGTTCCAGGTTCATTATTTATCCTTACAAACCAAATTGGCCAGGCGCGGTTCACGATTACGCGGTGGCAGTGCCAGACCACTAAAAGGGTGACTATGGGCATCCAGATTCAGGGCGGGATGATAGGCTGGGTCATGCAACAGGGCGTCACCCCAGCGTTGGCGCAGGTGATCAATTTCGCGCTGGGCACGGGCGCGCTTTTGTGGCGTATCTTCCTGGCCGCGGCTGGCCGATTCCGCGTGCAATAGTTTGGCCAGGGGAGTCCAGACGATCGCCCTGCCCTGGCGGCGCAAACGCAGGCACAGGTCAACATCATTAAAGGCCACCGGAAACGCTACTTCATCCATGCCGCCCAGCGCCAGATAATCCTGTTTGCGCAGTAGCAAGCAGGCGGCCGTTACGCCACTGACCTGATGTGCCAGTTGATTGCGACCATGATCGCCCCAATCGTCATCGGCCAACAGATTGCCGTAATGCCCGGCGACATGTCCTACGCCCAGCACGATACCGCCATGTTGCACCATCCGGTTAGGCCATAGCAGCTTGGCACCGACCGCCGCCACGGCAGGTTGCGCCAGATGGCCGAGCATTTCCTGCAACCAGCCAGGGTGTAACACCTGAATGTCATTATTGATGAGCCCAACCACTTCACCACGCGCCTGAGCCACCGCGCGATTATTCAGGCTGGCAAAATTAAACTGGCCCGGGGCATCCAATACGGTGATGCCCTGCTTTTTCAATTTTCGTAAATAACCCAGTGTGGTACGTTCGCAGGAACCATTATCCACCACAATCAATTCCAGATTCGGGTAATCATTGAACTGCAAGATGCTGTCGATACAAGCTTGCAGCAAGCCTTGCTGATCCCGGGTCGGAATAATCAGACTCACCATGGGTTGCCAACTGGCCGGGCGTAGCAAACGCCGGGCACACGCGTCCGGATCGATATCCGGCAAAGGCAAGAGCCGTGCGCCTGGCTCGCATTGCGCCAAAGCAGCCTGTGCAGCAGCATGGCGTTGCTGCCGCTCCTTGTCTGACAGCGCACTATTGTAACGATACAGCACATGCGGCACATGCACAATTGCGTCCGGGTGGAAGGCATAACGGGCAATCATGGCCCATGCCAGTTGCGCAGGATTGGGTGGCAAGTCATGCTGAAATGCTGCCTTGATTGCTTCTGTGTCCAGCAACAGCAGTTCCAGCACATAATCGCAAGCCAGTGCGTATTCCCAATTCCACGCTGGCTTTAACCAGGGTCGCAGGTTGCTGCCCAATGCATGCTCACTATCAGCATAAATGATGCGTGCGCTGTCGATCCGGCAAGCTGCACGCAAGGTCGGGAAGGCATGTGCAGGCAGGCTATCACCAGCACGGACGCAACTTAGCCATTGGGCACCACTGACCAGCGCCTGCTGCACGCCGATAGCAAAACTGTCCGGCTCCGCACCCGCATAAAAAATCTGGCAATCGGCATCAACAGGCGATACCGGCTGGCCTACATTATCCGGCCCGTTACCATACAGCAAAATCGCAAACATCGGCTTGCGTAGCTTGCTGCCCCGTGTTTTTGGTAGCGCTGTACTGCCAGGGTTAAACTGCGCTGACCAAGCAGGGTAGTCTGCCCAACCAACACTGCGCGGCAAGACATTGATGTAATTTTGCAATACCTGCCCCAGCAAACCAGAGCTATCACCGGCCAGAGCGGCCAAAGGATTGGGTGTACAGCAAAGCCGTAACGGACTGCCATTAAGTTCCATGCCAGTTTCATCAACAAATCGAATTTCATGGATCTGACCATCCGCCAGTTGCAATGGCAAGTCGAGGGTAAAACCATGGTGCCCCAATTGCTGCGAGCGCAAAGCCGGATGCTCCAGATTAGCCAACGCCTGCCCAAGCTGCTGCGCTCCCCAAAATGCACGAACCGTCAGCACAGTATCTGGCCGGGCCGGATCAATCAACCACCCTGTAATGCGCAAGCCACCATCGGAAAAAACATATGACAAGGCACTGCGTGGTGGCAGTGGAGCCGCATTCAAGGGCCAGGTACCCGGTAAAACCTGGTCGGTATTGGCGATCCGCACCGATAAAGTGCCGGGGCTGCTGATTCGCCC
>JBDLSU010000504.1:0-4296 GCA_039799405.1 Pseudomonadota bacterium
ATTTGTGCCGCCTTTCCCGGTGCCCAGTTATGCAAGAACACATCTGCACCAGCCGCCTGTTGCAACACCTGCGCGCGCCCGGCGGTGCTTTTCAAATCGATTTCAACCACGCTTTTCAAGCGGTTAAGTGCATCAAAGCGGGCCGAAATGCCATCGGCCAGCGGGGCCATACCACGCAAGGGGTCGCCCCCCGGCGCTTCGATCCGGATCACCCTGGCCCCCAGCAGCGCCAACAAATGTCCGGCCAACGGGCCTTGTATGCGGCGGCATGATTCGATCACGCTGATGCCGCGCAAGGGCAAATCGTCGCTGTGCCAGTCCTGACCGGGCGCACGCAGCGCTGCCAGCGTGGCCGCAGGCAGGTGCGCGCCACCGGAAAATGCCCATGGCCCCTGCTGCCACAAGGCATTGGCATCGGCATCGCTCGCCCTTTGCGCCAGGCTGCGTAACGGACAAATCGCCAGCCCGGCTTGCTGTGCATGGGCCGCAATTTGCGCATACGGCAAGGCGGCCAGGGTTTGCATCAGCACCGCGGGTTGCGGCGCAATCGCCTTGGCATAGCGCAGCAAAAATCCCTGCCAGCCCTTGGCCGCGCTGGTCGCATCCACGCCCAGCGCCAACCAGAAGCTGCGCCATGGCCCGGCGTCGAGTGTTTCCAGTTCAAACCAGACGCCATCGCAGGAAACATAGGGTGGGCGTTCGTGAATGGCATTACAGCCCGGCAGCAAGCGTTCGGCTGCCTCTTGCGTGGTCGCCCCGGCCAGATACTGACCGACGCACAGCAGGGCGGCACCACTCATGCTGACCCGGCAAGTACGGTTACCGGCCCCGCGCAATTGCGCCAGGGCAGCGGCCATCAGTGCCTGCAAAGCCAGTGCCGCACACACGGTAGAGACATAGGGCAAACCCAGCGCTTGCGCCTTGCCGCTGGCGCGCCCATGCACCGACATCAAACCACAACTGGCCTGGGCCAGATGTTCCGGATCAAGCGGCCCGCCAGCGCCGCTGACAGCCAAATTGGCCCAGTCAGCGCCAAAGCCGATGCGGCAAACCGTACGCGGACGCAGTGCCAGCCCGATCTGGCGCGGCATGCTCAGGCTGATGGATAGAATTTCATCCGCCTGCTCTGGCTCCGGATCCAGCCGCACCGCTGTTTCAATTTGCATACCCAGCGCGCGCGCCTGATATTGCAGCGATGTTGCCAGCGCCGAGAAGGCGTTAGCCGGATCAGCAAAGCTCAACTGCAGTTGACAACCTTCGAGCGGGCGCATCATGCCACCATTGCGCCAGCAATTCCGCCAGCCAAGCCAGCACAACCACCCGCCACCGCAGGCAAAATGGTCAGTGTGTCGCCAGGCCGTACTGCGCTGGCCAGACCATCGGCAAAGCGGATATCGTCGTCATTGACATAGATGTTGACAAAGCGGTGCAGGCTGTCACCGGCAATCAGGCGCGCCTTGATGCCGGGATATTGTTGTTCGGCGTGCTCAATCAATGCCAGTACGGTAGCGCCACTGGCGTGAATTTGCTTTTGCTCATGGGTGAGTGCGCGCATGATGGTGGGAATGCTGATCGCAATCAAGTGGCTTGGGTTTGTTTCAGATTGGCTCATGGTGTTGTCTTGAATAAGTAAATTAGCGGGTTAACTTGGCGGCTGGCGGCATCAGGCTGCCAGCGTGGCAGCAGTGGTCGGAGCCGGGTTGGCAGCAAGGTGCGCAACTTCATAGCTGCTGACACTGCGAATGGCTTCTTCGATCACGGCACCGTCACGAATGCGAAAGCTGCGCACTTCCGGCTGGCGCGGGTCGGTAGAAATGATCAGGTAGTGCGCCAGCGGGTCGCTGGCATAGGCAATGTCATCAGCGCTGGGCCAGGCGCGCGAGGCGGTATGCGAATGAAATTGCACCACTGGCGTTTCATCATTGGCTTCCATCTCGCGCCATACCTGCAACTGCTGTTGTGGATCAAAGCTGAACCAGGTGGCCGACTGGGCCTGGTTATGCATTTCAATCAAGCGCAAAGGCAACCCGGCCCGGGGGCCGGAATTGGGTGCAGCCACGATGCCGCAGGCTTCCAGCGGGTGCTGGTGCTGCGCCAGCGCCACCATGCGTTCCAATAAATCGGCAAGAATCATCAACATGCTGTGCTCCTTTAATAGATGGCAAGAGAAGGATCAACTTCGCGCGCCCAGGCCAGAATGCCGCCTTCCAGATGGCAAACTTTGTGATAGCCCTGCTGTTGCAGCGCCAGCAGCATTTGCCGGGTGCGGGTGCCGGAGCGGCAAAACAGCACGACAGGATCCGCCCCTTCAAGCTGTGCCTGGGCCGGGTTGGCCAGCAATTGGTTTTTGGGGATGTGGATGGCACCGGGAATGGCGCAAATCGCCAGCTCGGTGGCTTCGCGCACATCAATCAGGCGAAACGCACGCCCGGCTTGCCGCCATTGCTGTAATTCGGTGGCACTGATGGCGGCGACCGCTGCGTTATTGGCCGCGCTATTGGCCTCGGTATCAGGCGCTGTCAGGCCGCAAAATTGTGGATAATCAATCAAGCCGGTAATTGGCTGGCGCTGCGGGTCGCGTCTGAGCGGCAAAAAGCGATAGCGCATTTCCAGCGCATCGTACACTGCCAGCCTGCCCAGCAGCGAGCTACCGATGCCGGTAATCAGCTTCACCGCTTCAGTCGCCATGATGGCACCGATGGAAGCGCATAAGATACCCAGCACGCCGCCTTCGGAGCACGAAGGGGCCATTTCGGGCGGCGGTGGTTCCGGGTAAAGGTCGCGATAGTTCAAACCACGGCCATCCGGAGCCTGTTCCCAGAACACCGAAGCCTGGCCTTCAAAACGGAAAATCGAACCCCAGACATAGGGCTTGCCTGCCAGCACGCAAGCATCATTGACCAGATAGCGGGTGGCAAAATTATCGGTGCCATCCAGCACCAGATCATAAGCAGCAATCAGCTCGATCGCGTTATGCGCTTCCAGCCGTTCGGCATGCAAATTGACTTTGACATACGGGTTTAATTCCGCAATCGCCAGACGTGCGCTTTCGCCTTTGGGCTGGCCGACGGTAGACACCCGGTGAATGATCTGACGCTGCAAATTCGATTCATCGACCACGTCAAAATCGACAATACCGAGCGTACCAACCCCAGCGGCGGCCAGATACAACAGCGCAGGTGAACCCAGGCCACCAGCCCCGATCACCAGCACTTTGGCACTTTTCAGGCGCTGCTGGCCGGGCAGGCCAACATCGGGCAATAATAAATGACGGCTGTAGCGGGTGATTTCTGCGTTGGACAATTGCGCCAGCGGTTCGACCAAGGGCGGCAAAGGCAGGGACGTGTTAAGGGAATGCGGCATAAATGCCTCCTGAAAAAAGTCGGGTTGAAGCCGCCATGGCAGGGCATGGATGTGCCAACCCGTGCCCGGCCATGACTGGACGAGCAATAAGCAAATTGAAAATTTTAGTGAATCAATAGAGTCAACCCGGCCCCGGTTACCGAAAACGAAAGCGAAAACGCAGATGCAGACGCACACGCAAATGCAGACGCAAGCAGGCCACCATGGGCGTGCCAGGGCAACAACCGAACCTATCGTTGAAAGTCGGGGTCAGGTATGGCGGGAATCAGGCCGGTGGGCCACGTGGTACAGGCGTGGCATAGTCACGCAATTTACTGCGCAAGGCAGTGGAGGATTGAAGGTAGGGAAAGCTTTGCGCCACCAGTGGCGGCAAGCTGGGGCTGTCCGGTGGATTAAAGGCGACGAAACCACCGGCCAGACAAAACGGACAATGCTGGGTATGTCCCTGTTTCATTGGCACCAGCTTGTCGCCAATCAGGGTTAATTTCTGAATACCGTCACTGGTACACAGTTCCAGCACCGCATCCGGCGCGCTGCTCATGCGTGCCTGCGCCAACACCGGCAACAGCGTCTGGCACAGTATCGCAAATGCAGCGATCCATGCGGTTAACTGGCGACGATGATGGCGGAAATTATTCATAGCCCGAAATTATATGCCAAGGCAAAGCGCATATCCATATTCGGTCAGTGAATTTTCAGCGCAGCAGCAGTACACAGCTAAAAACGCGGATGCACCAGCAAATGCCGACGCGCCAATCCGAGGCAACAGCTCACGCGCTGCACCCTGGCCGGGTTTGAATTGATTATCCATTGAGCGGTCGATAACAAAAATCAATCAAATCGCTGATACCCTCCAGAATACCTGTCAATAGTATCACCAGCCTGGCGTAGCCCAGCTCCATGCCTGTACAATGCCCAAGCGCTGGCGCATGC
>JBDLSU010000505.1:0-6497 GCA_039799405.1 Pseudomonadota bacterium
ATGTCAACAGCACTGGTGGCCAAGCAATATGGGCATATTCACCGCCTGCAGCCTATAGCAAATGGATTTTTGATGAGACAAAGGGCGCTACCGATCAAACTCTGAAAACTGTGTTGGGAAAGTCGTCTACTGAAGTTTACAGCACCGGACAGCGGGCAGTAATGGCTGCTGCCATTCAAGAAGCAGGTGCAGTCTGTCAAGCCGTGGCAACCAAGCTGGGCTCCCCAACTGCTGAATCAATCGCCATGGTAAGGCGCTATTTTGGCAATGCAAGCAGTACTCCTGCGAATTTGGCCGATATTGCAAAGGTACTGGCGGCAGGCTATCTTAAAATTGGTATTTGCTGCAACTCGAACAGCATTGTGATTTCGGACGAACCGATTGACAGGACTGGCGGTGGGTGGAAAGATTGGGCGTTCATCTACCAACAGGAATCCATGAATGTCATCTATTTACAGGGAGCATGGTTAGCCAAGGCTGATCAAGTTTCCCCTTCAAATCAAAGCCCTTTATATCGTTGTGTCAGAACTATCATTCATGAATTATCACATAAGCGTGTATCAACTGAGGATGTGGTTTATGGCCCGAAAGGATTAATGCCAGAAGGTTCGACCGCACTCACGCCCGAATACGCATTACATAATGCGGACAGTTGGGCTTATTTTGCCGTAGATTTGTTAGGATACCTGACTGGCCCGGACAAGGACAATGGAACCATTCCTTGTAAGGCGATTTTGAAAGCCCCCACACGCACCTTAACCGCCGTTTAAATACGGCTGACCATTATGGCAATGAAGTTTTCAACTAAAAAATCAGAGGTTTTGCATGGATGATCAACCAGAAAAAGAACGCAGCGAACTACCAGAGCCAGAGTCAGTTTGTCATGAAGGGATTCGCTATGAGGCCATACCGTGGGGGAAGGCCCGGGGATTGCCACAAAATGGCGGATATGTTTCTGCTTTTGATATTGAAACCAATGATGAGCTTTGGATGTTGAAAATATATGATGTCGCCTATGATGGCGACATGGAGGAGGACAAGCAGGATATCTTTATTGATGATTTACGTATTAACTCTGAAGGCCAGTTAAGAGTATCTGACGAAAGAGGGAATGTGTACGTCGTGGATTTGACAACTAAAAAAGTTACGGAATTGACGTGATCAATTTTTTTGGAATTTTCGCTTTTGCCTTGGCGAGCCTGCTTGTGCCCGGTTTAATAACATCGTGTCACGCAGTCGAACCTTCTATTGAAAAAGAAAGAGCGGAAGTTCCTGAGCCATTACCTGTATCCCATGCAGGGATTCGCTATCAGGTATTAATTTGGGGCCGCGCCCGCGGCTTGCCACAAAACGGTGGCTATGTGGTGGCAATTGATGAGAAATCTGGTAAGGAAATTTGGCTAACCCAAATCTATAAAAACGTCGATGATGGTGACAAAGAGCAAGACAAGCAGGATGTTTTTATTGTTAGCTTGTCTCTGGATGCGGGGAAGCAGGAATTGAAAATTGAAAACGAGCGAGGTCAGACATTTTTTCTTGATCTGCCAAGTCGGCGGGTGAGGTAGATTCGGCGAAGGTAGTAATCCGCCATGAAGGCGGCTCGGTGTTGCGCGAAGGTTTCCAACGCTGCCTGCGTGTCAATTAGCCGCAGATTTGATGCCAATATAAACAGTGGCAGATTCCGGCCCGTTGTATTGCTCGAAATCGGTGTCAAAAACCCGCGCATAAGGCTGTGCTGCTGAAAAATACGCCCAGACTTCCTTCCAAGCATCAATAATGGCCGCTGGCATCGGGCCATCGGCAGGAAAAGCCAAATAGCTTCCCGCCTTAATCCGGATACCCGAGCCGCTATCAGCCTCGCCCCGAGTGCCAGCGGTAACGGTGAAATCCCCGCTGGCGTCGGATTCATAGTCCGAATACACGCCATAACTTGGATCTTCCATATTGGGCGCTGAGGCGTAGAACTGGCCCCACAGGCCCGGGATTTTCCCGGCAGGGCCGGCTTCTGCCTGGTTGTTGGTGCGAACGCTGGGGCCGATGACGGTGAATCCTTCAATACTGACTTGTTTCAATGCTTGCTTCATTGTTTATGCTCCAGAAAGAAAACGGCTGGCCGTTCAGGTTTGATGCTGCATGCCGCCAAGCGCCAATTTAATGTGGTGTGCCCTGGTTGGGGGTGACAGGTTTTGTTTCATTACGCAAGTTTGGCACCAATCAGGAGCGCGCCAGACTCGCGGTCGTGCAAGTCGATCACTGCCTGGATTGCCGGGTCTACGACGCCGCTGCCCAGGGATTCAATGTAGCGACACGCAGCAAATTGTGATGCGGCAAGCTCATATTGTGAGATCCACGCATTGCGGATCGCTAGCCGCTCCGGCCGGACCGGCCAAATACCCGGACGCGGCCGCATGTGTGCTGAAATGCCGATACGCCATGGTTTGGCACTGAGCCTGGCGCGAAAGCAGCGCTGGTTAGCACACATTTTCATGTAAAACGGATCTGTCGGGACGGCTGTGAAAAATGAGGTTACCTGTTCGGATGGCGCTTCGAACGGCTGGTGGGTTGCCAGTAGTCTTAAGCCTGCCGGGGTGCGATATACGCGGACATTCCATGAAGGGTTTTTAGCGATAAAGGCAAGCAGCCGTGTGCGTGCATTGTGCTCGTGGCCACCTCGTGCCGCCACCACAATCCGGGCCGCCAGATTGACAACAGGCGCAGAGATGATCAGCGCCAGGATCGATAGTCCGAAAAACAATGGCCAGTTTCGGGGCGAAATGCTTGCCGCTGCACATGCGAAGGCGAATAGCCAGAAAGCAAGATAGGCCAGTTTGCTGGGGGCTTCCTGATCGAAATCCACGTCGGCAAAGAGTGCGTTTGGCGAATTCAGGCAATGCGCCCCATAGGCATTACGGGTAATCACCTGTTCACCATGGCGCGCAAGTACTTCTTCCCTGATCGGCACGCCATCGGCACCGTTGTAGGGCCGCTTGGGTTCGCGCTTGATGAGCTTCTCACCAGACAGAATGCGTTGAAGCGCATCTTCGGCCCGTGCCTCTGCTTTGGCCTGTGCATCGGCATCACTTTCGTTCGACCACCCGTAGCGACGCACCGTAATTTGCTTGCTGCCAGCTTTGTGTTGTCGGCCAGACTCGGCCCAGAAATCAGGAACGATCATGATTGGTTTGACGCTAATAGGTTTTTGAATTTGGGCAGTACCGAATGCACAAAGCGGTGCACCCCATGGTGCCATCCGGCCCAAAGCAATGAATCAGCCCAGCAAGCCATTGCCATCAATATCGGCCAACACTTCGCGCCCGCGCTCGCTAATCTCGCGCATTGGCGCGCCGTCTTGCATCACCATATAACCCTTTTTCGCCAGAAAGGTCGCTACCGGTTCACTCAAGTGACAAGCCGGATCAAGCAGCAAAGCCCGCAAACCATCAATGCACTGCTGAGAAAACAAAATCTGCCGCCCGTTTTCGGTCAGTTCATAGCCACCATCACGCCGATGCGCGATCAATTTGATGCCGCTCAGGTGCTTGGCGTTGCGGGTAATGCAGGCACCTGGCTTGGCACCCTTGGCCAGTTTGCTGACTGCGACCAGGGCATCGACTTCATCTTTACTTAATTTGTGGCTCATTACGGCTTTCCTGATTGATTGGGTGGGCCGCAGTTTACACCACAAAGCCAATCTGGCGGGATTTGTTTCGTGGTGCAAACAGACCTGATCTCCTTCTGCTGCTACATCGGCTCTTTATGGGTGTACCACAGCAAACCTGCCGCTACCCCGCTAAAGGTCCAATAATCGGTCGGGGCAAACCAGATCCAGTGTTTGTGCCAGGGCACATGCACGGGGTCAAAATTGGCTACGCCAAAGGCCGGGTTGCAGACGAACCATAAAAAGTCTTCACTGATCCAAAACACCATCACACAAGCGGCGGCGCGCAGTTCCAGTTTCCAGGTCCAGCGCTGCATGAAGAAGAAAGGAAAATGGAATACCAGCGCGATGAAGGAAAACAACCAGGCGTGGTAGCCGGTCATGGCGCGGCCGCCCCAGAAAATATCGAGCAGCCAGTGTTGTTCGATGCGCCAGGTGGGCAGATTGGCGGCCCAGCCTGCGGCACCTTCGATCTGGATTTCGACGTTGGCGAAAAAATAGCCGAGTAGTAGCAGCCAGAATAGCGTGAGTGCCAGGCGCAGATTGGGGTTGAAGGGTGGGTGAGTGCTCATCGCAATTCTTCCTCCGGGCCACGGCAAACGGTTTGCAAAACGGTTTGGGCGGCGTGGGCGCGGCCGAGTTTGATGGCTTTGGCGCGCATGTCGGCCAGTTTTTCCGGGCGTTCCAGCAGATAGCGCACGCGGTATTCCAGTGTCACGTCATCAAACGCTTTCAGGGCCACGCCTTGTTCCAGCAAAAAGTCGGCATTGCGCTCTTCTTGGCCGGGAATCGGCGAATTGACAATCATCGGTAAACCCAGCGCCAGACATTCGGAGGTGGTCAAACCGCCCGGCTTGGTAATCACCAGGTCAGAACAGGTCATTAATTTTTCCACTTCGTGGGTAAAACCCTGCGCCAGCAAGCGGCCCGGGTATTGCGCGGCGATCAGTTTCAAGGCGGCCAGCGCTTTTTCATTTTTGCCAGCCAGGGCAATCAGTTGGAAATTGCCGCCCAAAGCAAGCAAGCGCGCGGCGATGGTATCCATGCTGCCCAGACCGGCACCGCCGCCCATTAATAAAATGGTGGTGCGATCCGGCGCGATGCCAAATTCGGCGGCACAGGCGGCGCGGTTGAGTTCGCTGCCAAAGGCAGGCATGATGGGGATGCCGGTAACATGGATACGGTTGGCAGCCAGACCCTGGGCGCGCATGCGGAAGGCGACTTCATCATTGGCCGCGAAATAACCGGCCATGTGCTCGTGTACCCACATGCGGTGCAAATCAAAATCGGTCACTTGTACCCACACCGGGCAGTGCAGGCGATCTTTGCGGATCAGGCGTGACAGCATTTCGGCGGGCAGGAAGTGGGTGCAGACGATGGCGTCCGGTTTGAAGGCGGCGATTTGTTTTAGCAAATCCTGCGCATTCAGGCGTTCCAGCCCACGGCGCAACTTTTCCATGGTGCTGTCGCTTTGCGCTTCGTGGGTGGCGGTGTACAAATAGCCCCATAGCGTGGGCGATTTATTCACCAGTTTGATGTAGAAATCGGTGTAGATTTTGCGAAATCCGGCGGTAACGAAGTTCATTACATCCAGATGGGTGGCTTCGACCTGGTAAGACGGGTCACTGGCACAGACGCGCAAGGCTTCGGCGGCACGCATATGGCCAGCACCCGCAGAGACGCTCAACAACAAAATTCGTTTGGGAGGCATAAAGGTCTTTCCGGCGAGTTGAAGGACGCGCAAAGCATAGCATGAGGTAGCCGGAACGCACGCTCGCCAGTTAAAAATATGACGCGTTGCAGCAATTTGTGGCGGGTCAACTGTTGCAGTTACTTACAAACTGCGCTGCAAGGAAGGCGCGGCTGCGCAGACTAAGCTGCAGAACCGGAAATGTATGCTAGTCTGAACCGGTGCTTGTTGTTCCTGCGGGAAATAATTTAGAGGGAGTCGTCATGAATCGTCGTCAATCAATACTGGGATTAATCGGCTTGGGCTCAAGCCTGGGGCTGATATCCAGCGCCAAATCGGCCAAGGCCGCTAATGCCAGCGCCAGTGCCGCTGCTGCCATCGTGGCGCTGAACAAACCGCATGCTGAATGGAAAAAACTGGTGTCAGAACCGGCTTATGCAGTGCTGTTTGAAGAAAACACCGAGCGCCCTGGCTCCAGCGCTCTCAACACCGAAAAGCGCGCCGGGCATTATATTTGTGCGGCTTGTTATTTACCCTTGTTTAAGAGTGAAATGAAGTATGACAGTGGCACTGGCTGGCCCAGTTTTTTTGATGCCTTGCCGGACGCCGTGGGCAAAAAACGTGATTTCAAACTGTTTTTGCCACGCACCGAATACCATTGCGCCCGTTGCGGCGGCCATCAGGGCCATGTGTTTGATGACGGCCCCAAGCCAACCGGGCTGCGCTATTGCAATAATGGCGTTGCACTGAAATTTATCCCCGCCACTGAAAAATTACCGGAGTTGCGTTCATGAGAGTCTTACATCGATTATTGATTGCCGCGCTGGCAAGTGTCGCTACCCTGAGCGGCTTGAGTGTGCAAGCGGCGGATGGCAAAACTGCCAGCGCCAAGGCCGGTAGCGCTACCGCCATTTTTGCTGGTGGTTGTTTCTGGTGCGTGGAAGCGGATTTTGAAAAACTGCCGGGGGTGTTGTCGGCTGAATCCGGGTATAGTGCTGGCAAAAATGCCAATCCAAGTTATGAACAGGTCAGCGCGGGTGGCACGGGTCATGCGGAAGTGGTGAAGGTAACGTATGACCCGGCCAAGGTCAGCTATGCCACTTTGCTGGATTATTTTTGGCACCATATCGACCCGACTGTAAAAGACCG
>JBDLSU010000506.1:0-3437 GCA_039799405.1 Pseudomonadota bacterium
AACAACAAAATCGGCTGGCTTACCTGGCGCAAGGCATCGGCATGGTGATACCACGGCGTAGCTGGTGCCAGCAAAACCATTGCTTTGACCCGGCTATCGGCCTGTACCGCAATTACCTCACCCGCAGGCGAGCGCGGCTGCCCGCCCGCCAGCGCCAGCGCCGTGTAGCCTCCCATCGAATGCCCCACGACACCAATCCGGTCGGTATTGACACTGGCCCCCAGCGCATCGGCCACCGCAGCAATCGTCAGGCCCAGGTGATATGGCCGCAGTGCCAGATTGTCGTTGCTGTTTTCCAGCGAATTGTCATTGCGATTATTGCCGGGATGTTCCGGCAACGCGACGATGTAACCCTGGCGTGCCAGATGAATCGCGATGCTGCGGTATAGCAGGTGCGAACCGCCGGAGCCGTGCGAGATCAGGATTAGTGGAAAACGTCCGGGCGCGATGGGCGCATCCGGGCTGGAATCGAAAGCGTAGGGGCCGATCATGGTGGTGCGGCTGGCTTGCTGGCTCGGGTAAAGCAGTAGCGCCGGGAAGGTGCGTTGGTGGGTGGAATCGGCAATGCTGAGGTGGCGGTGGGCGGCGAAGGTCATTGGGGCAATCGGAGACGGAAAAAAGTGGATATAGAATGCAAATACAGTGCTGCACGATCATAACATGGCAGAAACCGCGTTCTTCTTCGATTCCAGCACTGCCATGACTTGAAACTTCCTTATATACTGAAGCCAAATTTGCGCAATATTTATCCTGAAATAAGCACATCACAATAACGCAATGCCAAACTTGACGCCACAGGGAAATTAAAATATCGTTTGTCCATTCGTATTGTTCACCGCCGATCCACTAACTGCCCATGCGAACCGCCACACGAAAAATGAACTCTATTGATTTTCAATCGATTGTTGCCACCTGGCGCAATTTTCATGCAGTTTCAGGCATCGGCCACATCAAAAATGAAATCGATTATGATCGTATGGTTGACTTGGGTGATTGTTTGGTTGAATCCGGTGCAGCCAAAGATGGTGGCGATCTGGAAGAGCTGTTTTTGCTGGTGTGCGATTTGATCGGGCAATATGACGAGCGCCATTACCCGACACAGCTAACCAAGCACAAACACCTACCTTTGATGGAAGCCGCCCCGTGAAACTGATCCGCACCATCCGCCTGCAACGTCGCCAAAAGCTGTTAATCCAGTGCGAAATTGATCTCTGCCAAAGCCCGGATGGCGGCTATCTGGTCAATTTGCGGCAAGGCCGCGCCGGGGCCGAATGGCGTGAGAGCAGCCGCACACTGCAAGCCTTGCCACTGGAACAGGCCGAACGCCTGTTCGAGCAAACCATCGCCGAACGGCAGGCGCAAGGCTTTGTGCTGGAGGCTGACTTGCCGCTGTCCCAATCATCTCCCGCCGCAAGCGCTGTCGCTACCAGCATCAAATACCCTCCCGACGAATCCCCCTCTGCCCACGCTTTACTGGCACGACTGCAAACTGCGTCCTGGAAACGTCTGGACGAACGCCAGCGTAGCCGCACGATCTGGCGCATTGGTGAACGGCGTTTGGTCAGCGCGGTGCCGGTGCTGGTGGGTTTGTTGGGGCATGGGAATGCGATGTTGGATTATTGCCTGGCCTGGGCCATCGGGCGCTGTGGCGATGCCGGGGCCAGGGAAGCGATGCAGGCGCTGCAGGCCAATAGCGACAGCGCGTTTGTCAAACGCATGGCACGGCAAGCCTGGATTGTGCTCAGTGAGGTTGCCAATGAGGTTGCCAATGATGGGGCCAATAATGTAGCCAATGCGGCGGCCAGCCGTGCGAATTATGCGCAAGCGCTGGTGGCTGATTGGCCGCTGGCACTGCGGCTGGCCTGGTTTAGCCAGGAAGAAACCGCGCTGCACGCGGCGCTGGCGCAGGCCGGGCAATGGCAAGCATTTTCGCTGGCTGACGCGTTGACGCAACTTGATCAGGTATCCCTGTGCAGTGCCGACCACAACCCACGCCAACTGGCACGCCGGGTATTGCTGCAGCAATTGCGTACTTTACCCTTGCAAGCCGGGCCGTTTCGCGCCATGCGCCATTTGTACAAAGTGGCGGAAATGCGCAGCGATGGCGAATTGCTGGGTTTGCTGCATCAACGCTTTGAAACCGGGCTGGCGGTGCATGGCGGCGGTAATGGCTGGACTTATCTGGACCGGCGCGTGGTGCGTTACCGCAAGGAAGTAACGCGCGCCGATAGCCGGGTGGCGTATAGCGCGCTGACGCGGGATTATCTGCGCCGCCGTACCTGGCGCACCCTGCGCCGTCTGGGTAAGCTGGCGCAGGCCGGTAGCGCTGCCAGCGCGGCTGAGTTTATCCACCTTGCCAGTGGTGTATTGCTGGCGATGGATGACAAGGATGCTTTGGAACCACGCAGCAGCAACGTCGATGGCGAACTGCGCAGTTATGGCCCCTACAGCGACTGGATGCTGTTCAACCGGCTGCTGCATGCGCGTGGCAACTGGTTGAGCCAGCGCAATGGTGGTGGCTGGTATCAGCGTGGCCCGGCGCTGGCGCTGGAAAGCCGCCAGGAAGCGTTTCCGCAATTATGGGATGCGCATCCGCAAGCGCTCATGCAGTTGTTGCTCGCCAGCCGGTGTGGCGGTGTGCAGGAATTTGCCGCGCGCGCCCTGCGCGACAATCAGGCATTTTGCAATGCGCTGGATGAAACCGGTTTGCGCCAGTTGTTAGTCAGCCGGGCTTTGTCTGCGGCGCGACTCGGGTTTGATATTTGCCGCCAGCGCGTGCCGCAACAAGGCTTGCAGGTGGAATGGTTGCTGATATTGTTGCAGTGCCATTTGCCAGAAGCGCGCCAGTATGCGCTGGATGCGATTGCGCAGGACCCGGCCAGCTATAGCCGCAATGCGCTGGTAGTGGCTTGTATGTTGTGCGCCAGCCATGCCCAGGTGCGCGGTCAGGGGCGCATGTTGTGCCTGGCGGCGAGCGCGGAAACGGCGCAGCAAATCCTGTTGCAGGTGCTTGACTGGCTGGAACAAAGCGCGGATGAAGCGGATCAGGCGGATGCCGGATCTGATACCCAATCTGATACCCAATCTGATACGCAATCTGATGCCGCCATCGCCCCCATATTGGCGGAACTGCAAACCCTGTTGCAGCAATCATTGTTGGCAGCGGCGGCGCAAGCCCCGTGGCCGCGCCTGCTGGGCTTGTTGCAGCAAGAAGCCGCGCCTGTGGCGGTGCGGGCGCTGGCGGGGCAGTGGCTGGCTTTGCATCAGATTCCAGTTGGCATGATTCCACCGCAAACGCTGACGGCCTTGCTGCAATCGGGCCAGCCGCAATTATTTGCCGCCGGGGTGGCCCTGTTCGGTGCCTTGCCGGAGGCCATGTTATTGCAGCAAACCGACTTAATGCAAAATTTTTGCACCAGCCCACACGCCCGGGTGCG
>JBDLSU010000507.1:0-6920 GCA_039799405.1 Pseudomonadota bacterium
GCGTGCGAGGCGGCCAGCATCAGGCCATCGCTCGGGTGTTCAATTTTGGGCCACAGCATGCCGGGCGTATCCACCAGCACAATGTGCTGGCCCAAATACAGGCGCTGCTGGGTTTTGGTGACGGCGGGTTCATCGCCCACCTTGGCGACGCGCTTTTTCAGCAGCGCATTCATCAGCGTCGATTTACCGACGTTGGGAATGCCCATGATCATCATGCGCAGCGGTTTGGTCGGTACGCCACGGTGCGGCGCAATTTTCAGGCACAGATCGGGAATCTTCGCCACTTCCAGCGGTTTTTTGCAACTCAGCGGCAAGACATGCACATTTTTTTGCGCAGCGTAATACTCCATCCACAGCGCGGTGGCTTGCGGATCGGCCAAATCACTTTTATTCAGGATTTTTAAACAGGGGCGCTGGCGTTGCATGCGCAGTTGATCGACCATCGGGTTGCAACTGGCTTGCGGAATGCGCGCGTCCAGTACTTCAATCACCAGATCGGTATTTTCCATCGTTTCTGCCGCCTGACGCCGCGCGGCATTCATGTGTCCCGGAAACCATTGAATCGACATGTGTTCTCTTCTTGCAAAAAAGCTTGCATTGTATCGGGTAAGGCCCGGCTTGTCACACCTTATTGCGACACATTTTAAAAAGTCAATGTAGCCCTGTCATACTTGTATGGTGCGTTCAGGCAATTGTGATGGTATTTTTTATCAAACCAGACATCATATTGACAGATGTATGGCTTCCACTTTCCCTAAGTTGTCAATCCAGGCTTGCATTTCATCATGATCATGAAGCGCACCAGTATCGACTTCTCTTAGCGCTTCCCAGGTCAGACGATCAAACTGCTCTTCCTGATCAACCCATGACGCCAGTGCCTGACTCATGATTGAACTACGCGATCTGGCCAAACGCACCGCAAATTCATCGACCTTGGTAGCCAAATCCAGCGGTACGTCAGCAGCAAATAATTGGGTATCGATGGCATTCATGGGACACGCCTTGGAGGTTCAAGATACATGCTTGATCATTTCAGGTACTACGCCGATCCAGCATGGCCCGCGCAATGGTGCCAGCATCAACATATTCCAGCTCACCACCCACCGGCACGCCACGCGCCAGGCGGCTGACCTGCAAACCGCGTGCTTTCAGAATCTCACTAATATAATGGGCAGTGGCTTCGCCTTCGCTGGTGAAGTTGGTGGCCAGTACCACTTCGGACACCACGCCATCGCTGGCGCGCGCCAGCAGTTGTTCCAGGTGCAAGTCTTTGGGCAGGATGCCGTCCAGCGGCGACAAATGGCCCATCAGCACGAAATAAAAACCCTTGAAGGTCAGGGTTTGTTCGATCATCATTTGATCGGCCGGGGTTTCCACCACGCACAGCAAATGCGGGTCGCGTGCGTCGTCGGCGCAGGTGGGGCAGATTTCGGTTTCGGTGAAGGTGTGGCAGCGCGCGCAGTGCAATACGCTGGCACTGGCCTGTTGCAGCGCCTGCGCCAGTTTCAGGGCGGCGGCGCGCTCTGGCTGATGTAGCAAATGGTAGGCCATGCGTTGCGCCGTTTTCGGGCCAACGCCGGGCAACAGACGCAAAGCGTCAATCAGTTGTTCCAGACTGGATGACGCTTTCATGCAAGGCTTTCTTAAAACGGCAGTTTGAAGCCAGGTGGCAAGCCTGCGGTGAGCGCGCCCATTTTTTCGGCGGAGGTTTCTTCGGCTTTGCGCACGGCATCGTTAAAGGCGGCGGTGACCAGATCTTCCAGCATGTCTTTGTCGTCGGCCAGCAAGGATGGGTCGATCGAGACGCGCTTGACCACGTTTTTGCAGGTCATCAATACTTTCACCAGACCGGCACCAGATTGGCCTTCGACTTCAATATTGGCGAGTTGGTCTTGCGCCTTTTTCATATTGTCTTGCATGGCTTGCGCCTGCTTCATTAAACCGGCGAGTTGGTTTTTCATCATGGTAAGCTCCTTAAGGCATCATCAAAATAATCAGGCGGCGGCTGCTGCGGCGGCTGTGTCGGTTTCCGGCGTCACAGCAGGTACAATCGGGCGAATTGAATCGGGTACCAGAGTAGCACCAAATTCGCGCATCAAACTGCGCACAAACGGGTCGGCGCGAATCGCTTTTTCGGCCTCAATCTGGCGCACCTGGCGCGCCGCTTCGTCACGCTGGTGCGCGCTATGCCAGGCCGGGCCGAGTTCGGTTTTGATCCGCACCGTGCGCTGGAAATGCTCGCACAACACGGCGGTCAGTTTTTCGGTATTGGCGGGTGAACACAGGGTTTCCAGCGGGCAGCGCAAAGTCCATTCCAGCGCATTGCCATCTTCCACCACGCCTTGCAATTCGGTTTGCCAGGCAAAGGCGCGTAATACGCCGCGCACCGCGCCGCTGGTAGCCAAATTGGTCGCCAGTTGCGGCCAGTCACCATCCCAGTCCCCCGCCGGATGCGGCACAAACGGCGGGGCTACTTGCTCGGGCTCGGGTTCGGCTGGCACTTCGGGCTGTACCTCTTGCACCGGGGCATTGGCGCGGGCCTGGGCTTTGGCGGTAATTTGTGAGGCAATGCGCAACGCCGCATCGGCCGCATCTTGCTGCGCTTTGCTGATCGGTGGGCGTTTTACGGGCTGGTCGCCGTCAAATTCAGTTTTTTTTTGAGCCGTACTGTAATCAGTATCAAAATCCGGCGGTAGAGAGGGCGGTGGCTCGGAGGTAAATTGCGGCATGCCGTCATCCGGCGGCGCGCTTTGGCGGCTGATTGCCGCTGCAGGTGCAGCCGCTGGTGCGGGGGCCGCTGCGGCTGATGCGGATGTAGTTGGAGCGGGACGAGTTTGCGGCGGCGCAGTGCCGCGTGCGGCATGCAAGGCGGCCATGGCCGGGCTGATACGGCCCGCATTCGGATTCGGGTTTGCCGCAGCAAGCGCCGGAGCGACTGCCGCAGGTGCGGATGCAGCAACCGGATTGGCGGCGGGCCGGGCAGCAGGTGCGGCCGGGGCCGCTGGCGCGGGTTGCGTCGCTGGCGCAGTCGGCCGTGGGCGGTTGGGCGCAGCGGCGGCAGGCGGCAAACTTTGGGTTGCCAGCGCATCCGGGCGGAACGCCAGCATGCGCAGCAGCGTCATGCTAAAGCCTGCGTATTCATCCGGGGCCAGGCCCATTTCCTGTTTGCCATGCAAGGCGATCTGGTAATACAACTGCACTTCTTCGGCGTCAAAGGCTTGCGCCAGGCGCAAAATCTGTTCGCGCTCGGGCCAGTCCGGTGGCAGGCCAGCGGGCACAATTTGCGCCATCGCCACCCGGTGCAACAGGCTGGCCAAATCCTGCAAGGCGGTCTGGAATGACAGGCTGCGCGCACTCATGGCATCGACCAGCGCCAACAGACCCGGCCCGTCCTGCGCTTGCAGCGCATCCAGAATTTGAATCAGAAAACTTTGATCCAGTGCGCCCAGCATGCCTTGCACCGCATCCAGCGTCACGGTGCCAGCGGCATAGGCGATGGCTTGATCGGTGAGCGAGAGCGCATCGCGCATCGAGCCTTGCGCGCCTTGCGCCAGCAGTCGCAGCGCGGGTACTTCAAAGGAAATAGCTTCTTGCCCCAGAATATTTTCCAGGTGGCTGATGATATGGGCGGGTGGCATCTGCTTCAAATTGAATTGCAGACAGCGCGACAACACCGTGACCGGGATTTTTTGTGGATCAGTGGTGGCCAGAATGAATTTGACGTGGGCCGGTGGCTCTTCCAGCGTCTTCAACATGGCGTTGAAGGCGGTATTGGTGAGCATGTGAACTTCGTCGATCATATACACTTTGAAACGCGCATTGGAGGGCGAGTACACCGCCTGCTCCAGCAATTGCGCCATTTCATCGACACCCCGGTTGGAGGCGGCATCCATTTCGATATAGTCTACAAAGCGCCCGGCATCAATCGCGACACAGGCAGCGCACACGCCACACGGTTCGGCAGTAATGCCGCCCTGCCCGTCTGCACCCAGACAGTTGAAACATTTGGCGAGAATGCGGGACAAGGTGGTTTTGCCAACTCCCCGCGTACCCGTGAACAGGTAGGCGTGATGCAAACGGCCGCTACTGAGTGCATGCGTCAGCGCGCGCACCACATGTTCTTGCCCGACCAGGGTGCCGAAACTTTTGGGACGATATTTGCGGGCGAGGACTTGATAGGACATTTCTGCGAGCTGACCGATGACAAGTTGTTGACGCCACACCAAGCCACCATCCAAAGACGGCGCACTGACAGCGTAGCTTGAGGTGCAAACTAATGCATTACATTGCGGGAGTCAGGCGAGCCTGATCTGCGGCACTTATGGTAAATGGTCGTGGCTGCTTCGTTCCCGACCTGACCAGGTTAACCACGCCATAATGCGCAGGGGCCCGCCGAGCGCAATTATAACCGGGTTGCGCCGCTTTTGGGCAAATGCACGAATATCTGCCCTACCACCCCATCTGTTGCCACAATGAATCGACCCGTGCTTTGGTGGCGGCATCCATGCTGATGGTTTTACCCCATTCGCGCGTGGTTTCACCAGGCCACTTGTTGGTGGCATCAATGCCCATCTTGCTGCCCAGCCCACTGACGGGCGAAGCAAAGTCAAGATAATCAATCGGGGTTTGATCAACCAGCGTGGTATCGCGCAGAGGGTCAACCCGGGTGGTAATCGCCCAAATGACTTCATTCCAGTCGCGGATATTCACATCTTCATCCACCACAATAATGAATTTGGTATACATAAACTGGCGCAAGAAGCTCCACACCCCGAACATGACGCGTTTGGCATGCCCGGCATAAGATTTTTTCATTTGCACCACCGCCAGCCGATAGCTGCACCCTTCGGGCGGCAGATAAAAATCGGTAATTTCAGTAAATTGCTTTTGCAGCAAGGGCACAAACACTTCATTCAACGCCACGCCCAACACCGCTGGCTCATCCGGCGGCTTGCCAGTGTAAGTGGAATGGTAGATCGGGTCGCGCCGCATGGTGATGCGGTCGATGGTAAACACCGGGAACCAGTCTTGCTCATTATAGTAACCGGTATGGTCGCCATACGGCCCTTCCAGCGCGTGTTCATAGCCAGTGGGGTGATTGGCATCAGGATAGATATGCCCTTCCAGCACGATTTCGGCCGAGGCGGGTACTTGCAAGTGGCTGCCGATGGCTTTCACCAGTTCAGTGCGGCTACCGCGCAGCAAGCCGGCGAACTGGTATTCTGACAAACTGTCCGGCACCGGCGTCACTGCACCCAATATGGTAGCGGGGTCAGCCCCCAGTGCTACCGCAATCGGATAGGGCTGGCCTTTGTTGACGATGCCATGTTCGCGAAAATCCAGCGCACCACCACGATGTGCCAGCCAGCGCATGATGACTTTATTGCGCGACAACACTTGCTGGCGGTAAATCCCCAGATTCTGGCGTTTTTTGTGCGGCCCCTTGGTAATCACCAGGCCCCAGGTGATCAAAGGTGCCACATCGCCGGGCCAGCAATGTTGAATTGGCAGTGCCGCCAGATCAACCTCATTGCCTTCCAGCACGACTTGCTGGCATGCTGCACTGCGCAAAACCTTGGGTGCCATATCCCATACCGCCTTGATCAGGCTACCCATGCCCATGACATCTTTCAAGCCTTTGGGTGGCTCAGGCTCTTTTAAACTTGCCAACACATGACCAATTTTGCGTAATTCACTCACATCATCCGCCCCCATTCCCAACGCAACCCGGCGTGGCGTGCCAAAAAGGTTGCCCAAAACCGGCATTTTATGGCCCGTTGGCCGGGTAAAAAGCAGGGCTGGGCCAGCGGCGCGCAATGTGCGGTCGCACAATTGAGTCATTTCGAGGTGCGGCGAGACCGGAAGATCGACGGTCTTGAGTTCGTTCATTTGCTGTAATTGGGCAATAAAATCGCGCAGGTCGGAATATTTCATAAGTTTTTTATTTTTTTGAATGTGAATTCAATTAATCAGGTAAATGTATCAAGTGCTTGATTTTATTCAGTTTTGTCTCGCGACAGTGAAAAAAGTCAGACACAAAAGTAATAACAAACGCGTTTGATAGTATTGACTTGATATAAAAGGCATTTTACAATCCGCTCCACTTGATGAAAAAACTGTTTTTTGTGTGATGTCGCCGCAACCAACAGAACCGAGGTCGGGCCAAACAGCCCACCACATCATTCACGGGGTCCGGGGACCCAACAACATTATGGAGTGTTTTTTCTTAAGGCTTCTGCCTTCCCCCGGTATAACGGTTTGTCTGTGAGTGCCACGCGCTCACCCTATGCCAGACAAATCTTACGGCGTCGATTGCGCACACCTTTGTCGCGTTCGACGATATTTCTGATATTCGGCCTGCACTGCAAATTCCGCAGTTGGGATGGTGCGCGCCGCGATTATTCAGGGGAATAATATGTTTTCAAAATTTAACTTGCCTAGCATGGCATCGATCAAGCATGCGCTCGGCCATTCTGGTAATTTTTTAACCGTAGCACACCACACTTTGCGTGGTTTATTGGCAACCGCAAAACAAACCTTGATGTTATTGGGCTTCATCAGCCTGTGTATGGTCGGACTGGTGTATGCCAAACCGGAATCCCTGCACCGCATCCAGGCCAGCCTGGCCCGCATCAGCCCGGCACCCGCAACACAGGCTTCCCAGCCGATTAATCACCAAAGCAACGACAACAGCACCCTGGCCAACAGCCCGACCACCGGCCCGGGAATTCCGGATCAACAACTGGCCAGCAATGTGGCAAATGGCATGGCTGACAACCCGGCCAAAACCACTCAGGCCCCGGACAATGATCCCTTCAAAGCCGGCCGCAATGCCCACAAATTTGGCATCAGCACTGCCAGCATCAATCCCAATCTGTTAAATGATCCCAATTTGCAGCAACAGCAGCAATGGGTGGCGG
>JBDLSU010000508.1:0-7471 GCA_039799405.1 Pseudomonadota bacterium
AAACCCGGATGAATCCCAAGCAGTTATCGCGCATCGTTTTGCATGGTTTTAAATCCATTCAGGATTGTGATCTTGAACTGGCCGCAATCAACGTGCTGATCGGCCCCAATCCGGACAATCCCGAACAAATCGAATTGCAATGGCACGAAAAAGATGACGACATCCCTTTCAAAGCGCACCAACTGTCCGACGGCACCCTGCGCTTCATTTGCCTCTCCACGGTGTTATTACAGCCCCAGGCCTTGCAGCCGGAAATGATCCTGATCGACGAACCCGAACTCGGCCTGCACGATGAGTGGCTATCACAAAGGGTTCATATCTTCTGCGAAGGACAAACCGAAGAGGTGTTTGTGCGTGAACATCCATGCGGATATCACCTTTTCCACAGGAAGTTCTGACCGTGGAAAGTGGCGCGCTACCCACTTCGGACTTGCTTGCGGTGGTAGAGCAAATCTACGCCATATTTTCTTGCTACCCGCCACCCCAAGGCCCGCTGGACGTTTGCACCGCTTGCTGTATGCAGCCGGAACTGGAGCAAGAGATGCGCCAATTGCCGCTCAAACAAGTGACACACCGCCATTTCTACCAATATAACGATGCTGCGAAAGGGCCTGTGCAGCCCGCAGCAGAGATCAAATATCTGTTGCCACGCTTGTTGGAATTGCTCAGCCAAAGCGAATATCTGCACCATTCCGTCGAGTTGATTTTGCAACGTCCAGGATTATGTGACGCGGATGCTTTCTCAGCCACCGAGCGTGCCGCGCTGGATGCGTATGCGCTGGCCTTTTTTGCTGATGGCTTGAATCAACATCCATTCGATCCAAACCACCGGTTTATGCGAGAGGATGCGTTCACAATTTTGCTGATGTTTGACATTGGCGGATTTTCGATAGCGCCTTTGCTGGCGTACTGGTTGCAATATGATAACGCGCATGCCACCTTGCATTATGCGAATGCGCTGTATTGGGAATTTGGTGAGGCCGGGGTGCTTGGTAATGAAATCGGCAACCCGTTTGCGGCAGACCGGGATGCGTATCAACAAATCCTGTGCAACTGGATTCATGCGCCAGAAAACCGCGCCTGTTTTCGCCAGCGGATCGCGGCTCTGGATGCTGATCAACTCGAAGTCGGGGCGCAGGGGCGAACTTTTTGCTGCCGGGGGCCAAAGGAGATTTTGGTGGAGGTGCTTGATATGCTTGCGGGGGCTTGAATATCGACAGCCATTTTATTGCTTTTTCGACTATTGATTACGTATTCAGGATTTCGGAAACAAAAAGCCCTTCACCTTCGATTTCATTCTCTCCAGTTCCGCAGCATTATGCCTGAGCAGTGGATGTCCCCAGGTGACATCGGTGTCGGCATCGCAATCATCCGCCAGACGCAAACCGATCGCTTGGAAACCCCCACGCACATTGCTTTTCAACTGCTTCGGTTCGGACAGCACCCCCAGCACAAAGACCCTGTCCTGCAACTGCGCCGGAATACTGTTGCGGATGTCATCGAGCCGTTCCGGGTGCCCATCGCAATCGATTAACAGCAGCATATGGCGATGCGGTTTTTTGCTCATGTTGGATGCGTGTTCCTGCATGAAGCAATCAATTACCTTGTGCCAGCCGCCTGCCTTGTTCAAGACTTGAATCGCACGGCTAGCCAGTGCGTCATGCAGTTCAAACCCGTTCGCCAGATCGGCATTGGCTTGATCTTCCGGCAGAATCAATAAATGCGGTTTGTCCTTGTTGACACTCATAATTCAACATCACCCAGAATCAAGGCTGATACCAGATCACCTTCCACCCCCAGGTCAGCCAGTTTGCGCAGCATGGTAGGTTCAAGGTGGCTCTTGCGATCCAGCACCAGAATATTGTCTTCGGAAAACTTCCTGATCGCTTCGGCATTGTGGGAAGTCATTAAAAGCTGGCCTTTGCGCAATACGGCGCGCCGTAGCGCAACCACAAAATGACCGACCTCGGACAAGGACAGATAATTGTCCGGCTCATCCCAGAAACAGAACAAGGGGCCGTAATGTTCGTTGGCGGCCAGCACCACGGCGCACAGAAAGAAGCATTTTTCACCGTCGGACAGGTCGTCAAAGGCAATTTCAAAGTTGGCACCATTGCTGGCAAATTGCACCACAATGCTTTTGCCTTCTTTGCCGACCAGGGTATTTTTGACGGCGTGAAAATCCGGCATGACCTGCTGCAACCAGCTTGCGATATGGGTGTAAGCGGCAGGATATTGACTCAGCAGGCTGGAAAACCAGGCGCTGAAATTAGCACCGTTACGCTCTGGTTCCAGCGTATCGTCCCCGTTTGAATCTCCGCCCATCAGGCTCGGGACCGGGGCCAGAATCATCATTTGCGCCAACCAGGTCTTGAAGCGCTGTGCTGGATTACCTTCGGTTTGATCCTGAATAATGGGAAGGGCTACCATATGCCAATCGACTGAAAACGTCGATGCCTGGCGATCCGCCAAACTCACCATGGCAGCTTGCCTTGAATACACCAGTGAGCCAGCAATGCTCAGGCTTTCTTCAAATATCTGCAACTCGCGCGCTTTCGGTGCCAGTTCCAGCGCCAGTACATATTTGAATAATTTCTCGTCCAGCAATACTTCCAATTCAAAGCGAACCGGCACATTGCTGCGGCCCCGGGCAAAATCCTTGGGGGCGATCAGGTGGCCCACTTTATTCACGCCTCTGCCGACGCGTTGCAACAGCACCAACGCTGCCGCAACCGTCGATTTTCCGGTGCCGTTTTTGCCAATTAACAGCGCGGAAGACAAGTCTGTCAAATTGAGTTCAAAATTTTCAAGGCAGCGGAAATTGTTTACATAGAGTCGTTGCAGCATAGTCAGGGTAGTGTGGATTGAACTTATCGGATTCGATACAGGTTGGTTGAATCTTAGCAGCTTTTACGGACTACGGTAGCAATTGCAGGCTTGCGCGATGTAGCATGCGCCGGGTATTGTTGAGTGTCCCTGCCTGATGGTCTTACTTTTTGCGCTTGCGCGGCGTCGTTGGTGGCATGTCATAAAGGGATTCAGCTACTGGCTCGACCCAATTCGGGTTATACGGTTTAATAGTCCAATCCGGGTCGTAGACAAGGGTCACAGTTTGCCCTTGTAGATCAACCACGTAACGTGCGGTAGTCGTGGTTTCAATAGTCAATTGATTGTCGTTGGGTCCAAAGGTAAGGCTTTTAAAGTCAACCGGCAATACCTCCATTGATGGGGGATATCTCAGGCAGTCACAAATCTTGATGATCCATGAAACCTTATCTGTTTCAATATCAATGGCTGATAGATAGGTCGCTGCAAACTCGCGATCATCGAACCGGGTATGTCTGTCTTGCTGAAAACGTAGCCCGTTGTGTTCGAGTGGGCTTACTTTTGGCGGTGCGGTTAGCATAAGTGTCAAGGAATGAGTTTGCGTGAAAAAAGTTTGCTGTATCTGCCTGTTAAGTTGTAATTGTATCTCTCAAAAAAGCTCACTCCACCGCCTCAATCAACACCTCCCGGCTATCCGACAAGCCATTCCCATCCACCACCCGCAGCAAATACCGCCCGGCCCGTGGCGGCTTCCACGCCAGCACTGCGCCCGGTTTGGCCGCACCCACCAGCGCATCATCAGCAAACCAGCGCAATTCCGCATTGCACTTACCCATTTCCGCCCCCACTTCCGCGCGCAGGTACACCGCTTCGTTGCGGTTGATACGCTGCAAGTGCGTCACCCCGCGCAAGGGGCTGACGATGTGGGGCGCGCCGTCCTGGGCGATGTCACTCTGGCACTGCCCTGCGGGTGGGGCGCGTAGCGGTAGCCCGGCTTTTTTATAGATCGCTGCCAGGTCGGAAGGCCAGTATTCAAACACCTGGGCTTG
Organism: Pseudomonadota bacterium; assembly: GCA_039799405.1. GTDB lineage: Bacteria > Pseudomonadota > Gammaproteobacteria > Burkholderiales > Burkholderiaceae_D > CAMBDR01. The sequence continues at coordinate 3,876 of JBDLSU010000508.1, forward strand.
GGTGTAAGGGCCGGGGTTGCAGGCGCGTTGGCCGGTGCGGGTGTCGATTAATACCGTGCGGTGCAGGGTGCTGGTGCGCACCGGGGATTTGCCCGCGATAAACCAGGCGCGGCTGGTGAGTGGGCATTCGGGGTTGGGCAGGTCGCCGCTGGCGGCGCAGACTTCGACCCGGCTCAGGTTGGCGGGTTGTGTGCCTGCCAGTTCGCCGGGGTCGAGCTTTTCCGCGCGCAGGGCGTCTACCGTGCGCAAAAACAGCGGTGCGGCGGCTTCGATGCCAATCAGTGCCGGGTTGCTGGCACCGTCAAAATTGCCGATCCACACCACCAGCACATAGCGCCCGAACACGCCCGCAGTCCAGGCGTCGCGAAAGCCCCAGGAGGTGCCGGTTTTCCAGGCAATGGCGGGGCGCGCCGGAGCGAAGGTGTCGGGGCGCGGCGATTGTTTCAACATGTCTTGCACGATGAAGGCGGCTTCCGGGCTGAGCAGGGTGGGTCCGACCGGGGTGGTGCTGGCGCGCGAGCCGAATGGCAGGGACGAGCGCAGCCAATCGTTGTTCGATCCAATCCGTGGTTTGGCTATCTCAGGCGTACTGTTGTACGAGCGATTTGCCGAATTGTTGGGCGTATCGCCTGGCGTACTGCGCTCAAGCTGATATTGCAGCGGCTGCCAGACCCCGCGATTGGGCAGCAGCGCATACAGTTGCGCCAGTTCTTCCATCGTTACTTCCGCACCCCCCAGCGCCAGCGCCAGGCCGTAATGCGCTTCCGGAGCCAGCTTTTGTACACCGCCCAGTTTTAAAAAATCGTACAGATTGGGTTTGCTCAGTTGTGATGCCAGTTGTACTGCAGGAATGTTGCGGCTGCGGATCAGCGCTTGTTGGGCGGATACCGGGCCACTGAAGCGGCCATCGAAATTTTCCGGGGCGAAGGCACCGAAGTTGCTGGGGGCGTCTTTTAAAATCGATTCGGAATGAATCAAGCCCTGATCCAGCGCCTGGGCGTAAATGAAGGGTTTCAGGGTGGACCCGGGCGAGCGTTTGCCGAACACGCCATTGACTTGCCCGGCAATCGCTTCGTTATGGTAATCGCTGGAGCCGACCATGGCTTGCACCTGCATGGTGCTGCTATCGACCAACAACATGCTGGCGTTGTTCAGCCCGGTGTCGGTGCGCGATTTCAAATATTCGGCCAATACCCGTTCCAGCACTTGCTGACGTTTCAGGTCGAGCGTGGCATGCACTTCGCGTGCAAAAGATGCGCGCAGCAAATAGTCCACCGCATGCGGGGCCAAAAACGGCAGCTTGGCGCGTGTTTGAAACGGCAGCGCCAACAGGGTGGCATGTACCATGTGCGCGTCTTGCGGGTGGCGCGCAACCCACAGCGCTGCCAGGCGTTGACGCGCTTGTTGCAAGGCGCTGCCGTCGTCGGCCTTGTTACGATTGCTGGTGGCGCTGCTGCCATGTAAACCATCACCCTTTGTCGCCAGCCGTTTGCGCGGGTTTTGCGGAATCACCGCCAGATTCAAGGCTTCCGGCACGCTCAGTTGCGCCACCGGTTTATGCCAGTAAATCAGGCTGGCCGCGCCCACGCCTTCAATATTGGCACCGAACGGTGCGCTATTGAGCCAGGCTTCCAGAATTTCCTTTTTGCCATAGCGCAGTTCCAGCCAGACGGCCGCCAGCACCTGCTGCAGCTTGCCACCAACACTGCGGCTATCGATATGGTAAATCCGCCGTGCCAGTTGCATGGTCAGGGTGGAGCCGCCAATGCGGCGGCTGCCGACGCTGGTGGCAACACTGGCGCGCAGCAAAGACCAGGGGTTGACGCCGGGGTGGCGGTAAAACCACTGGTCTTCGTATAGCAGCGCGGCTTCCTGCATGGCCGGGGCGATTTGTGCCAGCGGTGTCCACAAGCGGTATTGTTGATCGCTGGCCAGGGTCAGGCGCAGCAATTCGCCATTGGCCGCGCTGACGCTGCGCGAGGAGGGGAAATAATCCTGCAAGGCGGTTTTCGGCCAGAGCCGCAGCGCAGTCAGTACCGCCAGCAGCAGCGCCGCGCCCAGCAGCAGGCGCAGCATGAAGGCCAATACCCGCTTGCGCCGCCAACTACTACCGCGCCGTACCGCAATATGGGGCGGTAACTGCTGGCCGTTGGCCGCAAGCTGCTGCGGCCCGGCTGGCGTCGTGCGTTTGAAGATCGACTTCATAAGCTGGCTAATCGTTAAAAAATCGGGTTAAAAAATCGGGTTGTCAAATGCCGGGTTGCAAAACGTCGGTGCCTTATTTGGCGGGTTTGATCACAAAACTACCCGCCGCCGAACGCGCAAAAATGCGGTGCTCATACATCGCTTCGCCATACGCCGCTGGCATCACAAAGGTACCGACATTGGTGGCGCGCACTTTGTAGGTCACCTCGGTCATGGTGCTGCTGACATCGCCATAAAACACCACCCGGTCTTCGCGGATATCGGCATAGGTAATATTCCACGAGCTTTTGCCACCCAGACGACGGCGCCAGATCGGGGTGTCCGGTTCGTCGCTGTCGGCTGGCAAATTGAGCACCGGTTCCAGCCCGCCCGGCAACAAATCCACCAGCGCCACTTGCGGCAGATAAGCGCGATCGAGCGAGCGTACCCGCACCCGTACCGTCAATTCGTCCCCCAGCGCCGCTTCCGTCACCACTTTGCCATCGCTATTGAGCACTTCATGAATAATTTCCATGCCTTGCGATTTGGCATCAAGCGGTAGCTTGCGTTCAAACCCGGCTTCGGCCCAGGAATAAAACAGCGGCAAATCACCCTGGTTACCCAGCTTGAGCTTGGTTGTGGCATACGGCACGCTCATTTGCGCCAGCACAAATTGTTTTGGCAATTCCAGCGCCTTGGCTACGCCTTTGGCATCGACCGCGCTCAGGCTGACCTTGCCTGCGGCGGATTGCGATGCGGCGGTGGCGTAGGAGTCCACTGCCAGCATGATCATGGCGGCGGAATGGCTTTGGTAATAGCCGTCGCGCACCTGGTTGGCCAGCCGGGTCCAGTAGCGTTCCGGAATGGCTTTCAGGCGATTCGGGAAATGCTTGCCGACCAGCGCTACCACGGCGGCGTCATGCACCATCGGGTCGTAATAGTAGTGCCAGTACCAGACGCGCTTGTGGTCTTCGCCGGTCAACATATAGGCAAAGGCCGGGTCGAGCAATTCATTGGCTAGCGCTTCCTGCTTCAAAATCTGGAAGCTGGCGGCCAGATAAGCCGCACCCAGATCGCGCCGCAATACCGCTTTTTCCGGCTCGGTTTTGGCATTGGCAATGCGCAGTTTTTGCACTTCACGCAAATTGGTCAATGCGGCGGTGGTGTTGATGCCCTGCCGTGTCAACAAATACGCCGCCAGGGTTTGCGCGCGCCAGGCGTGCAAATCGTTTTGGCTCACCACAATCTGCCTTTGCAAATAGCCATTGGTTTTTTGCAGCATGTCATTCGGCACCGGCAATTTGCGTTCTTTGGCTTCCAGCAGCAACTGCGTGACATAGCCGGTGGCAAACACATCGCTGCTGGCACCGGGCCACATGCCAAAGCCGCCGTCACTGGTCTGGCGCGCCCGT
>JBDLSU010000509.1:0-4414 GCA_039799405.1 Pseudomonadota bacterium
GATAAATTCAACGGTGGTAAAGATCAAGCCCACCAAAAACGGCAGCACATACATGGTGGCCCCCAGCCGCCAGGTACGGTCGCTGGCAGGCTGGTAATACTTGTGCGACAGTACCGTTACCAGCGCACTCACGCCGGAGGCGATACTCAAAGCCATACGCATATCTTTCATGCCAGCCACAAAGAAGCTGGCGATTGCCGCCACTGCCACCAATACTGAAACAACGGCAAAAATCCAGGAGAACAAGGGCATCTGCCATTTGCCATACAGTTTTTCATGACTCAAATACAAAGCCAGCAAACCGGCAAAAGCAACTGTGACAGCATAAGAATTAAATGGCATCACCTGGATTGCAAAAGCCAGCGCGATAAACGCCACCATCGCCCCCAAAATGGTTTTCCAGTTCGCAAACAGTGTGAACAACAACATCATGGCCCCGACCGCATAGCTGAACAAAATATCGCCCGGCCAAATGAATACATGGTGGATAGCACCAAATGCCGCCAGCGCCGCAATGCGCCGTGCATACGGCACCATAAAGCTGCGGCCTGCCTCTTTGGCGCGGGTCAGCATTACGGCAAAGCCCATGCCAAACAACAGCGAGAAAATAGTCCAGAACTTACCGGCCACAAAATAGTTGGAAAACCAACTGGCCCACCAGTGCAAGCCGGTCACACCAGCAGGAATGCCGCCGCCAATTTCGGCCTGGGCACGATTAAAAAATTCGACATTCATGATGCAAATGCCGATCAGGGCAAAGCCGCGTACTACATCCAGTGCCTGGATACGTTGCCTGGTGCTGACCGGGGCCAGCTCTTTTGCGGGTTCGGCTGAAGCCAGACCTTTTGCGGGTTCGGCTGGGGTAGCAAGCTCATTAGGATTGCAGGTGGTGGTTTCCATGGGTGGTTCCTGGGTCGAATAGTGAATCGGTGCCCTGCGGCAATCGAGTTGTCACATGGTAGCCAGTCACCCCGCCAATTCAATGTGCAATGCGATGAAGTGCCAAAATCACGGTATGAAAGGTGCTTTCTAATGAAAAACCCGCTGCCAAACGACAGCGGGTCAGAGCATAAAACCAGCCTGCAGGCGCGAATTCAGATTCCTGGCGCAGCGGCTTTTTCCGGTAATGCCGGTTCAAGCCGCATTGGCGGAATTTGCCAATAGGTGACGGCACGCCACAACCATTCCATCGGGCCATAGCGGAAATTGGCCAGCCACCAGTGGCTTATTCCAATTTGCAGCGCGATCACCAGCGCCACATAGCCAAATTGCGCCGCTCGCCCCATGCCATACAAACCCATGCCGTAGCTATAGAACACCAGAGACGCAATCACCGATTGCATCAGGTAATTGGTTAAGGCCATGCGCCCAAACGGGGCCAGGATGCGGATTTTGGAAAATGGTCCACTGCTGTGCAACATCAGGATCACCATCGCAACATAACCCAGACAAGCCGGTAAATTACCCATCATCAACAAGGGGAAGGCAATATCCCAGCCATTATTTACCCCCGGCACAAACCGGGTCGTCAACATGCTGCCCGCCAGCCCCATGCCGATGCCCAGCGGCCAGGCAAACCAGGCCAACTTGCGAAACAGCGGCAAATATTGCGCGGTATTGGCCATAATCCCGGAGCGGACAAACCAGTTACCAATCAAGAACATCGCAACCAGCATGATGGAAAAGAATCCTTCACCCTTTGAATGCTCGACAAAGTGGGTAGCTCGCAATTTCAGCGCGTCCAGATAGGTGCCCGTACTCAAGACCCGGTTTTCGTTTTTGGTCGCCTCTTCACGCTCCTTCTGGCGTTTGGCCCGCTGGGCCTGACGATCCGGCTTTTTTTCGCTGGCCGAAGCGGCTTTGGCAGCGGCGCTGGCGGGTGTGCTGGCGGGTGTGCTGGCTGCCGCGCTGGCTGCCGCGCTGGCTGGTGTGCTGGCTGGAGCACTGGCGGATGTGCTGGCTGCGGCACTGGCTGCGGGGATATTTGCCGCACCACCGCCCCCCTGGGCTTTGGTCGATGCCAGAGACAGATATTCCAGCACGCCAAAGCTCAAACCAATGGTAAACATCATTACATACAAGCCTGCCCCGGTACGCAAGCTACGCAATGCCAGCGGTTGATAAAACCTGGCACTCAAAAACGCCATAATCGACCAGATCACCGAGAAAATGCATAAAGGTGCGCGCGCCTCTTTCATTGCAGGCACAAACCAGCTCGCTGCCATGCTTACAGTAGCGAGCAGCGCCACCACGGCCAAGATCCAGGACAGCAAGGGCAGATCCAGCTTTTTCAACGCAAGCGTGCGTGGAAAACGCAAATACAGCGCCAGCAAGCCAAAAATCGCCACCGGCGCAGCAAACCCTGCGGCCGCGCCCATTTTCGGCACCATAGCCAAGCCGATCAAAACCAGCAACACCGTAACAAACACGCGCCAGGTGCCAAACAATACCAGCAGCAAGCCCACCGCCCCCACCGCATAACTGAACAAAATATCACCCGGCCAAATAAAAATATGGTGAAACGCACCAAATAGCGCCAATGCGGCAATGCGGCGCAAATAAGTTTTCAGAAACGGCCGCCCGGCCTTTTCTGCTTGCTGCAACATCACCGCAAAGCCCATGCCAAACAGCAACGAAAAGATAGTCCAGAATTTGCCCACCACAAAATAGGCATTAAACCAGGCCGCCCACCAGTTGATGCCGCTCAAGCCTGCCGGAATGCCGGTACCGAGCGCGTTAATGGAGCGATTGAAAAAATCCACATTCATGATGCAAATGCCGATCAGGGCAAAACCGCGCACCACATCCAGTGCTTCAATGCGTTCCTTGACGGCAATCGGGGCCAGCGCTGCGGGTGATGGGGAGGGTGCCAATGCGGGTTCGGGGCGGGAAAAAGATGGCGTATCCATTGAAATGTCCTGTGTTGAATGACGAACCGGGATAATAATCGGGCATTGCCCAAATTCAAGTAAAAATGTGACGAAACGCAAAAAACCAGGCATGGAACGCCCGGAAAGCGCATAAATCTGCATTTCTCCGCATATACTTTACGCCTTCACCGCCACCATGACCAGAAAATGAACCCTTTTGCGCAAAAATTTCAGCCCTGCACCCGGCTGGCAGCCATGATGATGCTGGCCTGGCCGCTGTTACCGGCCAATGCCGCCAATGCTGCCAAACCTGCTGCCAGCCCGCCAACGCACACTTTCAAGGTCGCCGGATTACAACGGCCAGCGCAAATTATTCTGGATAGCCACGGTGTGCCGCATATTTACGCCGCCAATACTGACGACGTGTTCCTGACCCAGGGTTTTAACGCCGCGCGCGACCGCCTGTTTCAAATCGATTTATGGCGTCGCCGTGGCCTGGGTCAACTGGCTGCGGTATTTGGCGAAAGCTTTGTGGCGCAAGACCAGGCTACCCGCCTGTTCCTGTATCGCGGTGACATGCAAAAAGAGTGGCAATCCTACGGCAAGGGTGCTGCCAGCATCAGCAAGCAATTTGTGGCAGGCATTAACGCCTATATTGATTATGTGAATGCCAATCCGGAAAAATTGCCGTTTGAATTCAAGGCTTTGTACTATAGCCCGGCCAAATGGCAAGCGGAAGATGTGGTGCGCATCCGCAGCCACGGCATTACCCGCAACCTGAGTTCCGAAGTAGCGCGCGCGCAAAATGCCTGCAGTGGCGATTTAATGGCCGACCATATCCGCACCGGCCTGCAACCCAAATGGGAAACCAGGGTACCGGTCGGACTCGACCCCTGCCTGCCCGCCAATCTGCTGCAGGTATTTACCCTGGCCACGCAAAACGTATTATTTGATCCGGCCACCTTCAAACTCAGCCAAAGCAGCACGCTTGAGAACAAGCCGCTGCCCCCGACCAGCGCCCCGGCTTTTGCGGGCAACCCGTTGCCTGATCCGGAACAAATGGAAGGCAGCAATAACTGGGTGCTTTCCGCCAAAAAATCTGCCACCGGACGGCCGATTCTGGCCAACGACCCGCACCGCGGTTATTCCTCGCCCTCGCTGCGCTACATCGCCCACCTGAGCGCGCCCGGGCTGGATGTGATTGGCGCGGGCGAACCAGCCCAACCCGGCGTATCCATCGGCCACAATGGCACCATTGCCTTCGGCTTGACCATTTTTGGGCTGGATCAGGAAGATCTGTACGTGTATGAACTCAACCCGGCCAACCCGAAGCAATATAAATATCAGGGCAAATGGGAAGACATGCGCATCCAGAAAGAAAAGATCGAGGTACGCGGTGGTGCCGCGCGCGAAGTGGAGCTGGCATTTACCCGCCACGGCCCGGTGATCTTTACCGAAAGCGCCAAACATCGCGCCTTTGCGGTGCGCACCGGCTGGCTGGAACCGGGCATGGCGCCGTATTTTGGCAGCATCGAATACATGCG
>JBDLSU010000510.1:0-6972 GCA_039799405.1 Pseudomonadota bacterium
AATTACGCCGTGCAATGGTACATTTCTGCCTGATACTTCCAGCATGAAAGAAGCAAATGCCGCACTACAAATCAATTTTCCGTCCTGTCATCCTGTTTTCGGCTTTGCTCACCGCTTTGCCGCCAAAGGCTTTTGCCGCCCCACGCGACATCCCCCCCGAAGAATCCAGCAACTTCAAACAATTCATCACCACCCAAACCCTGCCCTTCCCCCCCAACTGGGCCAGCTTGAGCATTTCCAGCAACAAGCAAGGCCTGCAAGCCGAATTCGATACCGACATCGTGCGCAGCGCCACCACCGTTTGCCGCGCACGCCACTACCGCTACAGCAAACCCGCCATCAACGGTAAAAGCCCCGCCTGGCAACTGGATGCGGTGGTGCTACGCGCCTTCAACGCCAACGGCATCCGCTGCCGCGATGCCAAAGATAGCCTGATGGTGGATGAGCAAGTGAGCGACGCCATGTTTGCCTGGGTCTGGAAAGAACAGGCGCTGCTATGGAAAAATTCTGGCCCGCTGATCCGGGGCAACGGCCAATGCTTGCGGGTTTTGCCTTGCGATCTGGCTTTGCAGCGCATTGAATCCTTGCCCGCCAAGGATCAACACGCCTGGCTGGCGCTGAGCTATTTACCGGCTGCCAATGAACAACGCGCATGGTGCTTGAGCAGCAGCATGCGCGTTACCTACCGGGTAGAAAAAACGGATTTGACACCCTGGACTACCCAATGTAGCCCGGGGCACAACAGTAAATAAAGCGTCAATAAAGCTTAAAACGCGAAGCTGCCCACATCCACGGTTTGGGTGCTACCGCAACCGACCGTGGTGAATTCACGATTTCGGCTACTGGTTGCCTGATCCCGTTCCCACACATTGGCTACCGCCCCGCTTTTCATGAACTTGAATTGAATCGCCGTCGAAGGTGGCAGATTGATGGTGCGTGACCAGGCCGCATTGCTGCCAGTGGCTTCTGCCGTCAGCAGGTTGACTGTGGTTGGGGTCCAGTTACCCAGTTCAGCCCGGTTGCCTGCCACATACACTTTTTGCCCGGTTACGGTAGCTGCGTTCGCCACGCGGAATTTCACTGGTACGCTGGTGCAAGTCGCGCTACCCAGTTTTTGGTTGATATGCAATGCCACTGCAGGCACCGCGCTACCGCCATTGGCCGGGATGCTGACCGAGATTGCGCCCGTGCTGGATACCACCACCGAACCACCGCTACAAGCGGTTTTGGTGGCATTGGCCAGGCCCTGGATCACGTTGCAATAGGTGCCGGCTGGCAGCTTGGTGGTGTAATTCAGGTTCCAGACTGTGCCATCGTTATTGATCGCGACAAAGCCTGCGTTGCCACGGCTGAAAGCGATCTGGTTGTTATTGCCCTGAACGAAGTTATCCAGCGTGGTGCCCGCTGTGGTATTGCGGAAGGCCACCATATTTGCCAGATCAGACCAGCGGTGAATGAAATCCCAGGCCACATTGATTTGCGGATTGCCGTTGGCATCAAACGGGCTGACGTTCGGGTGATCCTGATCGCGGCTGCTGAATTTGAAGCCGGATGCCAGTTGGGTATGACCATACGGCCAGGCCAGCATGAAAATATTCGCCAGATCATAGCGCTTGGTGCCATTGCTGTCGTTCGGGTAGCTGCCGGTGTTATTGCTGGCGTTGAGCGAAGAACCGTCACGCTCGGTGTCCCAGTTGTTGACAAACACGCTGGCCTTGGCCGAATCGATAAAGCCCCAGGTGCCGCCCCATGCGCCCGGCTGACCCATATAGGTACGCACTTGCGAAATGCTTTGACCATTATCGCCACGGAACATGGCTTTCATCAGGAAGGGGAACTGGAATTCGTTCAAGCCGCCGATGCCAAAATAGTCAGCGCGGTTGACATTGCCATCCGGAATCACTTCCTGCGCCAGCCACAAGGGTTCATTGGCCTTGGTGGTACGGGTTACACCAGCCAAAATGCCGCTGATATCAGCGGGTGCAATGTGTTTGGCCGCATCGATACGGAAACCATCGATACCCATATTGATCAAGGTGGTCAGGAAGGTGCGTAACTGACCTTGTACATAGCTGGAACCGGTGTTCAAATCCGGCAAACCAACCAGACGGCAATTGATTACACTGCTGCGGTTACCGCCATTGGCGGGGCTGTTGTAATCGGTATTCGGGTTGATGGCGCAATTGGAATGAAAGTCTGGCGCGCTGAAACGCGGATAGGTCAGCGAGGCCGAATTATAACTGGCCCCGGCGCTGGAAGTATTGCCTGCTGCTGCCAGATGGTTTAACACCACGTCGGCATATACCCGCACCCCGGCCGCGTGGCAGGTATTGATCATGGTTTGCAGTTGGGCTGCGGTGCCCATGCGGCTGTTCAGGTTGGTATAGTCCACCGGTTGATACAGGTCATACCAAAAACCCAGCACAGCGGAAGAATTGGGTGGCGAAATTTGCACTGCACCAAAGCCTTTCGGGCCTAACCAGTTGGTACATTCCTTGGCGATGTCATTCCACTTCCAGTGAAACATTTGAACCGAAGTATTGGCTGGATTGAGTGCGTATGCCGGTGCCATTGCGCCGATGCAAGCCATACCAATCATGGCGGCCAACAGTTTCTTTACAGCGTGCTTTTTCATTCGTCTTCCTCTGGGTGATGGATAAAATAAGGGGGCAAAACAGGGATCAAATTTTGTAAATATTAATCGTTTCTGCCATGCAATATTGTTGCTGTATATCAGTCATACTGAAAAGCAATTGTGCGAAATAACATAAATTTCGTATCAATCTGCACAAATGACAATTTATCATATTGATTTTTGCGATTCTTGATATTTTGTGCTGAAAAAATCGTTCACGATCAATATGGCTAATTTCAGATATTCATCATTTTGATATTTTTTAAAAAACACAGGTTTTGGCAAAATAATTGCATTTGAAATTAAGGTGACAACAGCAAGAGGGAATGAATGGGTAAGGCGGGGGAAAGTGACAGAAAAAGCAAGAAAATGGGCCAGATAATGGCCCATCAGAAAATCAGGCAGGAGGATTACAGCAACTGGCTACGTCGATCAAACCGGCTTGCAGGCGCGCGCCCAATAAAATCGCCAATTCATCAAACACCCAGCGCACCAGCGGGTTGCTGAAAATATCCTTGTGCACGGTAAGCCAGCAGGATATGGGTGGAATCGGCAAACCTGGCAGCACATGGCGCAAATTATGGCCGGTATGCAGCATATAGCCATGAATCACGCCGATACCGGCACCAGCCCGTACCATTTCCAGATATTCCACGTCGTCATCACAACGAAAGCGAAAATGGCGCTGGGTCACTGGCAAACCGGCATGCACCATGCCATCCATGATGGTCTGATCTTTGTCGTAGCCAAGCAATTGATGGCGCAATAAATCAGCCGGGCTTTGTGGTGTGCCGTGCTGTTCCAGATAATCGGCACGCGCGGCCATCACCATGGTGACCTCACCAATCTTACGCGTAACCAGATCCAGTTGGGTCGGGCGTACCATGCGCACCGCAATATCGGCTTCGCGCCCGAGCAAATTATGCAATTCATCTGACACCGCCAATTCAAGTTCCAGCCCGGGTTGGCGCTGCAGCAAATCCGTCATTATTGGCGGCAATAACCAGGTACTGGCAATATGGCTGGCCGTCAGACGCACCACCCCGGTCAAATCCGTAGCCTTGGCTACCAGCGCCAGCGTCAGGCGGTTGGCGCTCTCTTCCATCTGCCTGGCATATTCTGCCACCAGATGCGCGGTATCCGTCGCCACCAAACCGCGCCCGTTGCGCTCAAACAGCGGTTTGCCGAGCTGGTTTTCCAGCTCCATCAAATGGCGGCTCAGGGTAGGCTGTTGCTGCGACAGTGTGCGCGCCGCCGCCGCAACAGTACCAGCCCGGTAAATCGCCAAAAAGCTGCGCAATAAGACCCAGTCAAAACTATCGGCGCTGAGTCGGTCAATACGTTTTCGCATACAAGGGATACCCTTTCCACTATTGATGCATGGAATGTAATCGTTCATACTTGCGCTGTCAAGAAAGGAGAACCAACATCAGTTTGCAGGCGACCACTTCAGGCGACCGCCAATCCTGGGAGATACGGGTCGTTTTCAGACGTTATCATCAATCCCAAACATACCAAATAAGTAACATAAATTCTCTTCTCTACCGTCGCGCCACCCTGATCGGCCTGAATGCCAATTGATGGCCGAAGCTGAAACCCGGGCCAAGGCACAAAACGCGCATATTGATTTATCCACCTGAAAGGAAACAACCATGAAAAAAGTTCTCATCGCCATTGCCATTGCCTCCAGCCTGGTTGGCTGCGCCTCGGTTCCCATGGGCGACAGCAAGCAAGATGCCGCCTTAAAAACCTTTACGGTACCTGCTAACAAAGCCGGTATCTACATCTACCGCAACGAAAGCATGGGTGCCGCTATCAAAATGGATTTGACGCTGGACGGCAAACCAATCGGCCAAAGCGCTGCCAAGACCTATTTTTATAAAGAGGTAGAGCCCGGCAAACATACCATTACCTCCACATCTGAAAACACCGATACCCTGGAAGTGGATACCAAAGCTGGCACCCTGAGTTTTATCTGGCAAGAAGTGAAAATGGGGATTTTGTATGCGCGTACCAAACTGAGCCTGGTTGATGCCGAAACCGGTAAAGCGGGCGTGCTGGAAAGCAAGTTAGCGGAATCGAAATAAAGGTATCTCGACCGTATCTGACAAGATACCAGGGCAGTCCACTCACCCCGGTCTGCCCCGTGCAATCCATTGCCCGGTTTTTTCCCACGACAAGCGAAAGCGCGAACAGTTGTACACCTCCAGGTGAGCCAGATCATCGCGCACCACCCTGACAAATTCGGCCTGGTCATGCGCTTCGATTGACAAAACAGCCAATGCCTGTTCCAGCGTCTGGCCCTGCTCTACCACCTGGCGCACGGCCTCGCCGATAGGTTCGCGATAGCGGGTGCGAAACGCATCCGGCATGCCCATCGATTCCAGTACTGCGCCGTATTTTTGAATCGAACGGCGATAAGTCCAGGCGAACAAATCAGCCGCCAGTGCCACGTTCTGCAATTCATATACCCCCATCATGGCTTGCGCATAGATTGCGATATCCACATCCAGAAATGACAAGGGCGCACAGTTATACAGCAGCAAGGGAATATTCGCGCAGACCCGGCTAACCCGCTTGTTGCCATCTTCAAACGGTTGCAAATAAGCCAGATTCAGCCACAAAAAGAATGCCGCTTCAATCGGATTTTTCACCAGACAAGCTTTTTCGACGATGCGCTCCAGCATTTCTTCCAGCAAATGCGGGTTTTGCGCAGGCAGATACACGGTGTCAGAAATATTCACAATCTTTTGCCGGATGGTGCCCAGGCCATCGGCATTGGGTAACAGGTTATTCATCAACACTGCATGCACATTGCGTACCACCAGCGTATTCAAGCCATACACGGGCACCGCATCGACCAAAAATTCAATCGCGCTTTTATGATTCAGCAGCATCAGGGCTTCCGGGTCAGCCGCATCTGCTGCTTTACCCAACTCAAATAATTCTTTGGTCGCCAACAAAGTAAACTGGTTGCCTTCCAGCCGCGAAGAAGTCCAGGACAAATCAATCAACAATTGTTCCAGCACCTTGCGCGCATAGGTGGAAGCGGGCAATTGGCCCTGCATGCGCCCTTCCTGATACAAGGCCTGCGCCAGATCGGGTGGCAACAACTGCGTGCTGTTGGGTTGGTAATCATCCACCCAATGGCGTTGATACGATACCGGTTTGCGCGCCCCCAGCGGCAAGTCAAAATACCGTTGCAGTTGCATCGATTCCGCGCTCCAATTGACCGTCGCGCCGATGGCCGCTACCTCAGTGGGCGTGGCTGCCTGTGGTTCGGCCAGCCGATAGCGGGTGTTGCGCGCCTGGCCAATCCGCACAACTTGTTGCGCTGCCAGCAGCTTGGCCAAATGCCGGTTGACCGTTACCACGGGCAGCCCAAGCCGGGTGGCGATTTGTTGGCTCGATGCATCCTGCAAACCGGATGCGGCAAGGCTTTGCAAGCAGGACAGAATCAGGGTATCGGCTTTGGGATTGAGCATGATGGCACGCGCTATAGGGCAGAATTTGATCAGATAAAATGAATCAAATCAATTTTACGTTGAAAAGCGTGAATCGAATCATTTTTTGACTTCAAAATGATCAGATACTGAATCGAATCACTTTTTTTGATCAGATTCTTTTTTCGAGTCGATTTTTGATTCGATTCACCGGATTTCCTCACAACCCAGCATCCCGCAGCCAAGCTGGTCGCAACTTTTGCCACCGCCAGATGATATTTCCCGCGCAATTGCCTGTACCATAAAGCATCTCACCACCGGGAGCGCCCAATGTCCACGTCACGCATCTTGCAACGCATCCACGCCCAAAAGCCCACCCCGGCGGCCAAACCGACGCTGGATGACGCCAAAAAGCTGCTCGACACTTCTGCCACTACCAACCGCAACCTGTTCATCGCCTTCAATCTGGTACTGGTAACGGCACTGATTTTGTGCCTGGGCATTAATGATGAACAACTGCTGATCGGCACCGCGCCGATTCCGCTACCGTTTTTAAACGTCCAGCTCCCCATCTGGGCCTTCGCCAGCGTCGTGCCCTTGCTGGTGCTGGTGGTGCATTTTGATCTGTTGCACAACCTGAACGAACACAGCCGCAAACTCAAAGCCTGGGTAGCGGCGTGGGAAGAAAAATATCCGCCTGCTGATGCCGCTAAAAAAGACAAGGGCGAGATGGCGGTATCGGACCAACTGTATCCGTTTCTGTATGACTTTGCCTGGCTGCACGCTAAAGGCAAGGGGCCGCAAAACATCAACGCCAGACTGCTGCCTGCGCTGTGCTGGGCCATGTATTGCTGGGCACCTTATACCGTGCTGGTGATTTTTTTGATCCGGTTT